>JBBRXJ010000020.1:0-42236 GCA_038248505.1 Bacteroidales bacterium | reverse complement strand
TTCAGACTTTGGAGACACACCAAATGCAGAGCGCATTCGTAATGAGTTATCGAGTATTAATTGAATGGTAAATAAAGAAAGTAAAATTTGAGTTTTACAAAAGATTTTTCATTTCATCTGCAATCTTTTGTGCCTCGCTGCGAGCAGCATCAGCATAATCAGTATTAGCTGAAGCGAAAATAATTGCACGTGACGAATTGATCAATAAACCGCAATCTCGGGTCATACCAAACTCACAAACTTTACTAAGCTCACCTCCTTGAGCACCAATACCGGGAACAAGAAGGAAGTGTTCGGGGACTATTTTGCGAATCTCACGAAACATTTCAGGTCTTGTAGCACCTACAACATACATCATTTGGTTCTTATTAGCCCATTTCATTGAAGTACGAAGCACCTTTTCATATAATGCGATGTTCAAGTTCGAGTCATTTGTAAATTGAAAATCGTCAGCTCCTTTATTTGATGTTAAAGCAAGAAGAATTACCCATTTATCTGGATAGGATAAAAAAGGATTTACGCTATCCTCTCCCATATATGGTGCAACAGTAACAGCATCTGCATTCATTGATTTAAAAAAGGCATCGGCATACATCTTGGAAGTATTACCAATATCACCTCGTTTGGCATCAGCAATAATAAAAATATCTGGATGCAATTTCTTTATATATGCGATGGTTTTTTCAAGAGCAATCCAACCTGCAACGCCCGATTTCTCATAAAAAGCGGTATTAGGTTTATAGGCTACTGCAAACTCGGCAGTAGCATCAATAATTGCTTTATTAAATTCAAAAACCGGATCAGACACATTTTTAAGATGCGCAGGAAGTTTATCAATATCGCTATCCAATCCAATGCAGAGAAAGGATTTCTTACGGCGAATCGTTTCAGTTAGCTGTTGATAGTTCATACAATATTATTTTTCTACACCTGCTTCTTTCAAACGTTCTGAATTTTCGGCCGTTTGTAGTACATCAATTAAATCTTGAATATCACCATCCATAAAAACAGGAAGATTGTACACTGTGTAATTTACACGATGATCAGTGATACGACTTTGCGAATAATTATATGTTCGAATTTTAGCAGAACGATCACCCGTTGAAACCAATGTTTTACGCTTACTAGCTATTTTGTCAATATATTTTTGATACTCTAAATTGTATAAACGAGTGCGTAATTCATTTAATGCTTTATCATAATTTTTAATTTGTGATTTTTCATCTTGGCATTGAACCACAATACCCGATGGTATGTGAGTTAATCGAATAGCTGAATACGTAGTATTTACAGACTGTCCACCAGGACCAGAAGAACAAAAAGTATCTTTACGAATATCCGATTCGCGTAAATCAATATCAAATTCTTCTGCTTCAGGTAAAACAGCAACCGTAGCAGCAGAGGTATGTACACGACCTTGCGTTTCGGTTTGAGGTACACGCTGCACGCGATGCACACCTGATTCATATTTCAAAACACCGTAAACACCCTCGCCAGATATTTTCATAACAACCTCTTTGTAGCCACCAACAGTACCTTCTGACACATTAGTGACATCCATCTTCCATTTACGTTTTTCACAGAATTTGGTATACATTCTATAAAGATCACCAGCAAAAATACTCGCTTCATCACCACCAGTGCCCGCTCTCAATTCCAATATCGCGTTCTTGCCATCTTCAGGGTCTTTTGGCAATAATAATAATCGTATTTGATCTTCTAAGGGCTCAATCAGAGGATTTAATGCATCAACTTCATCTTTAGCCATTTGACGCATTTCTTCATCCTTTTCATTCTGCAAAATTTCTTTAGCGTCATCATAATTACTCATGATTGACTTATACTCATTGTAAGCATTTATTAAGGGTTCCAGTTCGCGATACTCCTTATTCAGGCTCACATATCGCTTCATATCTGAAATTACTGCAGGATCAGTAATCAGTTGAGCGACCTCTTCGAAACGAAGCTTTACGCCATGTAACTTCTCTAATATCAGGTTATTTGCCATCTTTTTATTGTCTCAAAATATTTTGCAAAAGTAATGTGAAAAAATGAAAAAACATTGAACTAATTACTGCTTAATACTCAAATGTTCCATATTCACTCTTTATGGTTACTTTTTGACCATCAAAAGCCTCACAACGACCAACAATTTTCGCATCAACATTAAAAGATTTTGATATTTCAATCACTCGTGGTGCATATTTTTCAGGGAGATATACTTCAAAACGATGCCCCATATTAAAAACTTCATACATCTCTTCCCAAGGAGTTTTAGATTCTTCTTTAATGATGCGGAAAAGCGGAGGAACATCAAACATATTATCTTTTATAACATGTAGATTTTTGATAAACTTTTTCACCTTAGTTTGTGCACCACCCGAGCAATGAATCATGCCATGAACATTAGGCCGCAATTCTTCAAGCATTTGTTTTACAATTGGAGCATAAGTACGCGTTGGACTCAGCACTAATTTACCTGCATCAACGGGAACGCCATCTATTTTTGTATCGAGATGATATTTACCGGAATATACAAGAGCTTCTGGAATCAAATCATCAAAACTCTCTGGATATTTGCCCGTAAGATATTTAGCAAACACATCATGACGCGCAGAAGTTAGTCCATTACTACCCATGCCACCATTGTATTGTTTCTCATAGCTTGCTTGTCCAAATGAAGATAAACCAACCACAACATCACCATGCTGCATATTATTTACGATTAAATCGCTTCGTTTCATTCGGCAGGTTACATTTGCATCTACAATGATGGTTCGCACCAAATCGCCCACATCAGCTGTTTCGCCTCCAGTGAGATAGACATTCACTCCCATATTACTGAGCATTGCGATCACGTCATCAGTACCTCTTATAATTTCGAGTATTACACTACCTGGAATTTTAATTGCATTACGACCAATTGTAGATGACAATAAAATATTATCTACTGCACCAATACATATCAGATCATCAATATTCATGATAATAGCATCCTGAGCAATACCACGCCATACCGACATATCATGAGTTTCCTTCCAATACATGTATGCTAAGGATGATTTTGTACCAGCACCATCGGCATGCATGACATTACAATATTCTGCATCGCCACCCAAAATGTCAGGCATAATTTTACAAAATGCAGTTGGATATAAACCTTGGTCAACGTCTTTTATCGCTTCATGTACTTCTTTCTTCGAAGCGGAAACACCGCGCATGCTGTAACGTTTTGAATTTTCGGTCATGTTGTTATTTATTTTTATGAGCCAATTTAATGGATTTACTAAATAGGTATTAAATAAATTCTAGATGTACTTCTTTTAAAAAATCATTTTCTAGTAAACGAGCAATGCGACGAACAACAGTACGTCTAATCTCAAGATCAACAGGTAAGCTAGGGTCTTGATGTGCAATATTTATTCGTGTTCCAATAATAATGTGTATCTCATCACTCTTAAGTAATAATTTAACAATACTATCCGCTGGGCCTTTCCCCAATGTATGATTAGGACTATAATCTCTAAGTAATGTATGTACTTTTTCAAGTGTTAAAATTCCTTCTGTGATAAGATTAGCGCCTTCCATTTCAGAAGTTGGGGGCAAATCAGGATCATTAAATTCAAAGCTGTCTTTTATTTCACGATTCAACTCACGTGAAATAATATCAGCTGTTGTAGCACCGCAAATAATTTTCTTTCCATTAAACAATTCAAATCTTCGTACTAGTTCTTTATCATTTTCCTCATCATAAGGCGGGCCAGTACAAATAAGCATTTTACGAGGTTCTCTAAAATACATAACGGTACAACTGGTATCATCTTTAGGGTGATAATCATCATTTCGAACAGCTCTATTCAGGAGTTTTCCTGATAATTTATAGGATGATAATGATGGGTCATCCATTACTTGATCAAGCGCATAGTCAGCAACCTTTTCAATGCCCCAACCAAATGGATAACTCGGAGAACCAAGCCCTGATTGAGTTATACCATCAGAACAAAAAATAATTCGATCTTCTTTATTCGGCCTAAAACTACATGTATGAATTTCTTTACCAGCGTACTTATTTTTTAATAAAATGCAACTCCAACCTGGATCAAAAATCTTTCCTTTGCGAATAATTATACTTTGAGGATTATCAAACTCCAAAATATGAGTTTCCCCATCATACTCAACATCAACAATGGTGAAGGTTGCATAACTTATCTGGCGTTCACTATCTACTGGTAATGTATTCATAATAATATCAGCAATGGCAAGGATATCTTTATGTTCTTTAGTGAAATTTAAAGCCATAGTTGATGTTAATGTTGCTAAGACATTCGCTTTTACCCCATGCCCTAATCCATCAGATAAAACCGCAATCATTCGATTCTCCTCACGAATTCTTTTTGACAGAAAAACATCACCGCAGATTCTCTCATCTTTATGATTTTTTTGCCTACAATGGACATCTATAAAAAAAGGCTCTATCATATCTTACTCTTCTTTGGTCTTGGTAGGCGCTTTGTGCGACTCAATAATAGCATTCAACATCCGCTCTGTTTCTGCAGCACCTTCACCCAAAAGGAATCCGATTTTCTGCACCATTGCTAAATTTTTGTCAATCACCTCACTCACCTTTTTAATAACCTCTTCACGACGTACCTCTGGTATATACATATCACGCAAAACTGCACCTATTACTTTGTTTTTGCGAATCGTAAAAATAGATACATTAAGTAATTTATCGTCAAAATGAATATCACGATTCAAAACATCTTCACCACTATTTAATACAAATGAAAAAATAGTAGTAATATTATACGGAAGCAATGATTTTAAATCCGCATTCACAAGGCCAGGAATTACTTCATCAATTTGCTTTGCCTCCTCGCCCATCATTTCAATAAAGCTACGATTGGCTTGTATTACTTTAAGATCTTTATCAACCATAACAATGCTTGATGGAAGTCTCTGTAACATCGAAGAGATTGTTTCAGAAGCCTCGCGAGCTAATTGTTGCTCACGTCGAGCTTTCTTCTCAGACTCTTGCAAGGCTTTTTGCATTTCTGCTAATTTATCATTCGATGTTTTTAAATTGCGAATATACTCTTGGCGGTTTTTTAAACTAAAAGATAAACACATATCCGTTTTAGCAAGACCCTGAGCTACGGCAACCGCAAAATCATGACACGAATCATACCCACATACCGCACATCCACCTTCATCTTTAGAGCATTGTTTTTCCAAAGCAATCATAATTTGTTCAACCTCTTCTTCTGGTGGTATGGGGAGACGTTGATCATCAACCCTAAATGTGCGGGATAAATCGAGACCCTCAAATTCTGTTAGATTTTTTTCCCAAATAGTAGGATTAAATTCCCGAAGACGTTTGTTTGCATAACGCATTACAAGGGTTCGACGTAAATATTTAAGACGATCTTTAGAAGTACCTGGACCAACAAGACATCCAAAATCATAAAACAAATTGAAGTGACTTTTAATAGTATCAGAATACGTTTCAAACTCACGAACCGCATCAAGCATATTTTCTTCGCCCTCAGCAGTAATTACCTTACTGTTTAAAAGATCACGTGAAATATTACCAGCTTCAAGAATTCCATTTGAGAGGGGATACAAAGATCCTTTATATCCAATTGGAGGGTCAAAATCAGAGAATTCTAGCGTCTTTTCCATTATCTGACGATCAATAAACATCCTACGTATTTCAGTAAAGGTAAGTACTTCATCAACATGTCCATCATCCAAATATAATTTTGCTTCACTTTTTGCTGCTACACAAGGACCAATAGCAACAATTTTTATTTCACTACCATATCGCTTGCGTGTAACCTTAGCCGAAGCAATCATAGGCGAAACAATAGGAGCTAGATTATCAACCATATCGGGATAATACTTCTCGATATAAGAAACAACAGCAGGACAGTTGGCAGATATATAATAACGTCCTTTAAAATTCTCAAATAGCTTTTTATATTCGGCAGCAACCAAATCAACCCCAAAAGCTACTTCTATTGCATATTTAAAACCAAGTTTACGAATCATACCAACAAACTTTCGGTAATCCGTAATATCTGAAAACTCTCCTGAAATAGTTGGATCTATTAATGCGGCTACATCATAACCTTTATCAAGTAATTCATAAACAGATTGTATTGATGAATGATATGTGATAGCATCATGACCACATACATCCACACATTTACCACAACTAATGCATCGTGAATGAATAATTTCAGTGTAATTATCTTGCTCCGATACTTTAATGGCTTTTACTGGACAGGCTCTTACGCATGCGTAGCATAATTTACATTTTTCTTTATCTACATTAATTAACTCCATCATCTAAATATTATAAGCCAGATAATTCTTTAACTAAAATTTCAGCAATTTTTATTGAGTCCACTTTTTCAAATATCTTCTCTCCTATCTGTACTACTGGACCATTAGCACATTTACCAAAACAATGTTTACCATGAAAATACACTTTACTTTCAAGTTTGTTTTTCTTAATGTACATATCAACCACCTGAAGGGTAGCTTTATTGCCTCTTGCAAAGCAGGAGCTTCCTAAACAAATTACAATTTCAATTTTTCCTTCCATAATAAATTTATTTAGTAGCAGCCATTTTTTTTCGCCCTTCATTCATAAATGCAGCGGCCTTCTGTGTGTCGCCAAGCACTTTGTATGTTACAGACATATTCATATACACATCAGCATCATTAGGATCTACTTGTAATGCACGCGAAAAGTACATTAGAGCACTATCATATTTATTAGACATTGCCATCGCTACCCCTAAATCTTTTAGTAATGCTTTATCTTTATTGGGGTTTATCCTCTCTGCTCTTCGCAAATAAAACATAGAGCGACTGATATCATTTTTAAATTTACCATACAAATTGCCTAACTGATAATTTACACTAAAACGATTCGGATTATCAGCAAAAACAGACTCATATAAACGTATTCGCTGATCAACATCATTGCAGTTAGTAAGTACCAAATCAATATTATTATAAATTAAATCATAATCGGGACTTATTCGAACCACCTGTAAATAATAATACAGTACACTATCAAAATTCTTCTGATAATCCCATTGTGCATTACCCATTAATAATAATGCATCGCGATATGTAGGATGAATGGAAATAGATTTACGAAGATATTTCACTGAGCGTGCCACATATTCTTTTTTCTTTGTACTATCGCTAAGCTTTGAAGACTCTTCCAATAATTTACCTCCAGCAGAACAATTACTTTTAGCACTATTTACAGAAACATTAACATCGCTTGTAAAAAGAGTAAAGTCGTTCTTCCAAACAACATTACGAGTAACAGTTTTAAAGGAATATAGACTTGTAATAAACACTAATAAAACGAGTGTTAACCATTTTGATGCTGAGCGCGCAGGTACTATTTTTGGTAAGTACTGAACCATGAACGCAGCTACAATCAGAACAAAAGCAAGTGATGACATGTAAACAAAACGCTCATTCATAAAAGCGCCAATCGGAAAAAACAAATTCGAAACAATTGAAAATGTAATAAAATAATATGCTATTCCGAATACAAAAATAGATGCAGTTTTAGGAACAGGAATGGGGAACAAAACCCAACGTGAAATACGAATGCCCCTAATGAGATAAAACGCAAGAAACAAATAAAACAGCAAAGAGATATAGGCCCCAGGGAAATCCCATCCTACAATAGGAATATGGTATGGATAATAATCATAGGTTAAAGGATGTGGGAAAAATAAAAGCTTTATATAAATTCCTAAAGTGTAAAAAATTGTAGCAAACTTTTCAGTGCCTGATGCATGTAGAAAAGGATTGTTCATAAGTTCATCGGGAATGCCTTTACCAATATCACCAAGTATTGCTTTGCGTAAAAACATAAACAAGATAAAAGAACCAATTAAAGGTAATGTAGATGTGACTACACGACGAATATCATACTTGGTAAATGTTAACAATGCCAATGGAATAACCAAAAGCCAAGTGACTGCATTTTCTTTTGAAAGTAATCCTAAGAACAACATGAATGCAGCAAGTATTGAATTATAAAACCTTTTAGTTTCGAGCGCATCTAATGTAAACCAGAGAGCTAAAAGAGAAAGCAGCATGGTAAGAATTTCATCGCGTCCTTTTATATTTGCTACCACTTCGGTATGTAATGGATGAGCAACAAACAAAATAGCTGCAATAAACGGAATACTAACATACCATGAACGTGGATCTGGAAGAGCTATCAATCGTTTTAGCAACAAGTAAATAATGATTCCTGTAAGAGCATAAAACAAAATATTAAATAGATGACTCACCAATGGCGACATACCAAAAAATGCATTTTCAATAGCAAAAGTAAAGAGTGAAAGCGGACGATAACGGCCACCTGCAACTAAATTCTTTTTTGTTCCAAAAAACCCAAGAAAGGTATCGTTAAAGAAAATACCTTTCAAGCTCTCTGCAGTAAGACCTTGCTTAACAAATTTATTATCGGTAATAACAATAGCATCATCTAATGCATATTCATGCGATAAAGTATTTGCGTACAAAGCAAAAGCTAAAACAAATACGCAAAGAGCAGGCCAAAAAGATGCTAAACATAAAGATTTCACTACACTGTAATTTGTTGTCAAAATTAGTTAAATTTTTGATACCTAAAGGAGATTGCTGATAAGATGATAATATTGTTAATTACTTAATATTGTGATATATATATTGATTCTTTAGATAAACTTCTAATGTATGAATGGCTAAACAAGGCTTGATATATTATAATGTTTGTTTTGAATTTTAATTGCATCTATTGATTGTCATAGTATATCATAAATGAATATGTAGAATTAAAAGCCATATTTTAAGTGTTATTTCAATATTTCAAGTAAAAGCTTTTCAGATTTATATTGGCATTATATAATGATATTTATGCCTAATATACTTCATACCATCTAAATAAAACCTATTCATCTAAGGGGAAATAATACTAAAAGTGTAATAATGATAGGTAAAATAACAAAAAGCATATATTTACACTAGTAAAAAATTGCCATCTAAACACTAAAAGGAAGCATGTTACTAAAGATTCACCCTATAAATCCAAATGAGCGAGAGATCAATCTTGTTACTGAATGCCTTCGCAAAGGTGGCGTTATAATCTATCCAACAGATACGGTTTACGGTATAGGATGCGATATTAATAACAAAAAAGCAGTAGAACGTGTTGCTCAGATAAAAGGGGTAAAACTTGAGAAGGCAAATTTTTCTTTCATTTGTGCTGATTTACGACATCTTTCAGACTATACACGTCCTATTGATAATCACATTTTCAAACTAATGAAGAACTCATTACCTGGACCATTTACCTTTGTTTTACCAGCGAACAACAATGTGCCAAAGTTATTTATGTCAAAAAAACGAACAGTTGGTATTCGAATACCCGATAATAAAATTATTACAGAAATTGTTCATAAACTTGGCAATCCTATTATGACTACAAGTGTTATTAATGAAGATGAGATTAATGAAAACTCATGCGATCCCGATTATATTCATATTAAATATGAACACTTGGTTGATTATGTTATTGATGGCGGAACGGGAGGTAATGTACCATCAACAGTGATTGATTGTAGCAAGGATGAAATAACTATTATAAGACAGGGAAAAGGGATTATAAAATAGATGGTCAATATTTTAATTCACAGCCATTTTAATATCAACTTACAAAAGGACTATAAATTTTCTGTATTTACTACTTCTAATTTGTCTCTGTTATTAAAGTCTTTTGTGTTGTTCGTCAATAGAACAAGACCACAAAAAATAGCAGTAGCAGCAATAACAGCATCGGGAAGTTTTATTTTATTATTCCGCCAAATCTCAAATGTTTTTTCAACTACATCATCATCAATTGCAATTACATTCGAACAATTCACAAAATCAATTAAAGATTGTTCAACTTTTGAGAAACCGAGAAGTTCAATTTTATTTATAAATGAAATATTAATCACATCATCAATTATCTCTGCAATTTTTAATTTCGGATCAGGAGATAATTTATCACCTATGAAATTGAGAACTGTATTGGTATCTAATAAGAATTTCTTCCCCATTCTTTTCGCATTTGGCTAAGCTCATTTTGCAACTCTTCAGTGCGTTCTTTTGATAAGCAACCTGAGCATCTTTCTGAAAGTTTACTTCCTTGAGTATTTGATTTGTCATCAATAACTCTATGTATATGCATGCTTTCCAAGTTATGAAGGAAGGTTAATACGATTTCGTTTTTTTAATTTCTAGGGTTACAATTTTCATACAAACAATCATTTGATTGTTTGTATTTACAAATATACGAAATAAATGAAAATCCAGTTTAAACAAACACAATAAGCTTCTTATAGTATTAAAATAAAGTTCTTCACAAACGACTTAAGGATACCCTCTCTGCTGCCGCGCGATTTTAACGCGTGGTTCAATGTTAAAATTTAAAGAAGCCGCGCGATAAAATCGCGCGGCGGCGGAGGTTAAAATCAATGGTGTTTTTTGAAATACATAGTCGAGTCGGCTCTTTGAATTTCACCTCGCCTATAAATCAATATTTCGCCATCAAAAACGTCTTAAACGCAGCATAATTATTCTCTAGCAAATCAAAGGCTTCCTTTTTACTTTCAAGCCCTTCGAGGCTTTTAGGTAAAATAGGATCAATACCTAAAATATCATTTATCTCTGCCGGAAATTTTGCTGGATGAGCCGTTTCAAGCGCTACCGAAATCAGTTCTTTCGTATTTGCGGAAGTATCACTTTCAAAATATTTTAATAAACCAGCCCAAGCAACAGATCCATGCGGTTCTAATAAAACATTATATTCTTTGTAAACCTTTTTTAAGATATCTTTTGTTTCACTATCACTAATACTTACCGCAAAAATATCTTTCTTCATGGCTGCAATGTTTGGCTCTTTGCTGATAAATCCTTTTTCATTCATAATACCACCATACAACGAAATAATGCGCGATATATTACTAGGATGACCAACATTCATAGCACTTGATATACAATTCTTTGATGGCACAATTAAATTATATTCATTGCTAGCAAAATACACAGGCACTTCATCGTTCTCATTGGTTGCAATTACAAATCTTTTAACGGGAAGCCCCATTTGTTTTGCAATCAAACCACCCATTAAATTACCAAAATTTCCGCTAGGTACAGAGAAAACAACTTCTTCATCAACGGAATTAATTAATTGTGACCAAGCATAAAAATAATACATACTTTGCGGTAACAAACGACCTATATTAATTGAATTAGCAGACGAGAGTTGTAAATGATTTAAGTCACTATCAGAGAATGCTTGCTTAACCAATGCTTGGCAATCATCAAACTTTCCATCTAATGCAATAATCTGAACATTTTTTTGCAAAGTAGTCATCTGCATACGTTGTCTATCCGTTACTTCCGTTTCAGGATATAAAATTACGACCTTAATGCTATCAAGACCATAAAATGCATTTGCAATCGCACTTCCAGTATCCCCTGAAGTTGCTGTAAGAATAAGCATGCTACGATTTTCTTTTTTTAGAAAATAATGCATTAAGCGCCCCATCATTCGTGCAGCAAAATCTTTAAACGATGCCGTTGGACCTTGATCGAGGCGCATAATATATTTACGGTCATACACCTTTTCAAGAGGAACCTCAAAATTATATGCATCATCAGTAATCTTTTTAAGATCGGCATCTGGTATTTGACCATCCAAAAATTTATGCGCTACACGATAGGCTATATCCTGATAAGGCATCCCCTTAAAAGAAGCCAGTTCTTCTTTAGTGAGTTTTGGAATATGGCTTGGCATATATAATCCACCATCGGGTGCTAGTCCTTTAAGTAAAGCCTCTCTAAAGTTTACTTTAGGAGACTGCATATTTGTTGAGTAAAATTCTATCGGTTTTTGCATATCAATTTAAACCATTAATCTGATTAAAATATACTTCATTAAATTCATTAAGACTATTCAATTTCAAATCTGCTACATGATAGCGCAAATCTGAATAATGTTTTGGATCAGGAATACAACAAACCTTCATACGTGCTGATTTTGCAGCAATCATACCAATTACGGAATCTTCAAAAACTAAACATTCAGAAGGTGCACAAGCAAGCTTTTTAGCTGCTGCAATATAGACTGCTGGATGCGGTTTTTCAAACTCCTCAAACTCGCAGGAGTGTATAACCTTAAAATAATTTCGAATACCTAATTTATCAATTGCTGGATTAATAATTCGCATTGGCGAGGAAGAAGCCACTGCTAAAGGCAGTTCTTTAGATGCAAAATAATCCAGAATAAATTTCACACCGTTTTTTTGCGCGCCATGAGAAACAATTCTACGGGCAACAGTATCATAAAGCTCAGCAACAATAGCATCAAAATTTTTATCACCCCATGGTTTAAATGAATACCAATGCTTAACCACTTCATAGGTACCTAATCCATAGGTATCACGCTGTAATTCTTCCGTAACAGGAACGCCCAGTTTTGAAAAAATTCTTCGTTCCTCTTCTTGCCAAAATATTTCAGAGTCAATTAGCAAGCCATCCATATCAAATATTACTGCTCGTATCATTTAATTATTAAATATTAGCAATCCGCATTATATCAGCAAAAACACCAGCAGCAGTAACTTCAGCACCGGCACCATACCCTTTAATAACCATAGGTAATTCTTTATATCGTTCAGTAGTAATGAGCACAATATTGTTACTCCCTTCTAAATGATACGCTGGATGACTTGAATCAATAATCATTAATTGTACTGATGTTATTCCATTATCAAGGCTTGCAACAAATCTCCATTTCTTATTTTCTTTTGCCAATTCTTTACGTTTAGCTTCAAACTCAGCATCTTGTTTTTTAACATTCGTCCAAAAATCCTCAATACTTCCAGCGAAACATTCAGCCGGCAGAAAAGTATTCACCTTCACTTGTTCCATTTCAATTGGGTATCCTGATTGACGAGCAAGGATTAGAATCTTGCGAACCACATCGGTTCCGCTCAAATCAATTCGTGGATCAGGTTCGGAATATCCTTTTTCTTGAGCCATTTTAATTGCCTTACTCATAGGAATATCTTCGGCTATTACATTAAAAATATAATTCAAGGTACCTGATAGAACTGCTTCTATCTTTAAAATCTTATCGCCACTATGCACTAAATCGTCTATCGTTTTAATAATAGGCAAACCCGCTCCAACATTAGTTTCATACATAAAACGCAAACCACGATCGCGTGCTATACGAATTAATTCTTCATAATGCCTATACTCTGATGAGCAGGCAATTTTATTTGCGGTAACCACCGAGGCATACGATTCAAGTACTTTTTTATATTGAGCTGCCACTGCTGCACTTGCTGTACAATCAATAAATACACTATTTCGTAAATTAAAAACAGCAATCTGTTTTACAAATTCGTCTAAGTTACAAGCCAGTGAACTCCTATCTAATTCTTGTTCGAATATTAAAAAATCAAGTCCGTCTTGATTAAACAACATCTTTTGGTCGTCCGTTATTCCAACAAGATTTATCTTCAGTTTGTATTTTTCTTTTAAATAGTCATTCTGTTTCTTCAATTGACCGAGCAAACTTCCGCCAACATTACCACGGCCTACCATAAATAGGTTTAATTCTTTGAAACCTGAAAGAAAGAAGCCCTCATGAATGGCATTCATCGCTTTCTTTAAGCTCTCTTTTTTTACCACAACAGAGATATTTAGCTCAGAAGACCCTTGTGCTGTAGCCACTACATTAACCCCATTTATGGCTAATGATTTAAAGAGATTTGAAGAAATACCTGGTGTATTTTTCATGCCCTCACCAACAATAGCAATAATTGACATATCCTTTTCAACCAAAAGACGAATCAATTCCTGCTCCATCTCTTTTTTGAATTCCTCATTAATACCTTGCACAGCTCTTTCAGCATCGGCTGGTGTTACTGCAAATGTTATTGAAAACTCACTCGATGCTTGAGTAATTAAAATAACATTAACATTGTATTTTGCTAAAGCTGAAAACAATCTCTTTGAACTACCCTTTGCACCTACCAACCCAACACCTTGAATAGACAAAAGCGAGATCGTATCAATGGAAGAAATTCCTTTTATTTGTGATGATTCCTTCTTAGCAGCATCACGGCGATTAATTATAGTACCTTTAGCAGAAGGATTAAAAGTGTTTTTTATTAGCACAGGAATATTTCGCAAATAAACTGGTCGAATGGTAGGCGTATAAATTACTTTAGCTCCAAAATGCGACAGCTCCATTGCCTCTGCGTAGGTCATTGTATCAATTGGATAGGCTTTACTAACTAGGCGCGGATCCGCTGTCATAAAACCATCAACATCCGTCCAAATTTCGAGTACCGTTGCATTAATTGCACCCGCAATAATAGCTGCCGAATAATCAGAACCACCACGTCCTAAAGTAGTAATATCACCACTTGCATTACTAGCAATAAAACCAGGGACGACAAAATAATGATTACGCACTTCAAAATGTTTTTGAATTGTTTTATTACTCACTTCAAAATCTACTTGCGCATTTCCAAATTGATCGTCGGTACGTATGAAATTACGAGCATCGCTCAAATAGGCATTATCAATTACTTCACTAATTACAAAAGAAGATAAACGCTCACCAAAGCTGAGAATATAATCCATCGTTTTATCAGTGAGGTCGCGTAAGAAATACACGCCATTCATTACATCTTCTAGTTCTTTAAGAATTTCAGTAACCCGAGCAACAGTTCGATCTTGATTAATTTTTGAATCAATAACCTTAAGCACCGTATCAATATGACGTTGACGCATTTCTACTAATTCGTCACTGTATTTTTTGTCGCGAGCTTTTGCTAAATTAGCCATTTTAATTAGCTGATCTGTCACTCCTTTAAAAGCGGAAACCACAACAATGGTGCCAATCTCCTGCTGTTCAACAATCTTTTTTACAGCTAAGATAACTTCTGGTGAACCTACCGATGAACCTCCAAATTTTAATACTTTCATTATTTCTTATTTTTTAATACATAGCAATCCGCCACAACATAAATCTTCAATCCTCCTTCTCCAATCTCAATTTAGTGATCCGCCGAAGCGGAGTGAGTAGTGAACTATGAATGATCCCATCACCTATCAAAAAAACTACAAACTTTCCGCTAGAGCTTCTTTATTTATCTTCTTAATTAAACCTTGTAAAACTTTTCCAGGACCCACTTCAACGAATGACGTTGCACCATCTTTAATCATGTTATTTACAGATTGTGTCCAGCGTACTGGGCTAGTCAACTGAGCAACTAAATTCTGACGAATTACCTCTGGATCTTTTGATGATGTTGCAGTAACATTCTGATATATCGGGCAAACAGGCACATTAAACGTTGCTTGTTTTATGGCATCCTCAAGTTCTTTAGCTGCTGGTTCCATAAGCGGTGAATGAAATGCACCACTTACTGCTAATTTAAGAGCACGTTTAGCACCAGCTTGTGTTAATAATGCACAAGCCTCATCAATACCTTCTATACTTCCTGAAATTACTAATTGACCCGGACTATTATAATTAGCAGGTACAACCACATGCTGCACTTTTGCACATATCAACTCAACAGTAGCATCATCTAAACCTAAAATTGCAGCCATGGTTGAAGCTTGCATTTCACAGGCCTTTTGCATAGCTCCCGCACGACGTGATACAATTTTTAAGCCGTCCTCAAAACTTAAACCACCACCTGCAACAACAGCTGATAGTTCACCTAGTGAATGACCAGCAAGCATTTCGGGTTTAAAAGTATCAGCTTTAACTTTTGCCATTACCGCAGAATGTAAAAAAATGGCTGGCTGTGTAACACGCGTCTGCTTTAACTCTTCCTCGGTACCATTAAACATAATATGAGTTATATCGAAGCCTAAAATCTCATTGGCTTTGTGAAACATTTGCTTTGCCAAATCGCTTGAATCATAAAGATCCTTACCCATACCTTGAAACTGTGAACCCTGACCGGGAAATACATATGCCTTCATAAATTCTATTTTATTTATTAAATATTATTATTAAAACAAATTACACTCAAATTAATGGAGACGCGTCCCTATGATATGTAGGAATTCTTCGCGGGTAGCCTGATTTTTTAAAAATTCGCCCTTAAATGCAGAAGTAGTAGTCACAGAATTTTGTTTCTGTACTCCACGCATAGTCATACACATATGCTGAGCTTCAATAACTACAGCAACACCAACCGGTTTAAGTGTGTCATGAATACAATTACGAATTTCAACCGTTAATCGTTCTTGAACTTGCAAGCGACGTGCATAGGCATCTACTATTCGAGCAATCTTACTCAAACCCGTAATATATCCATCAGGAATATAAGCCACGTGTGCCTTCCCAAAGAAAGGCAACATATGGTGTTCGCACATGGAGAATATCTCAATATCTTTCACTACCACCATTTGTTTATACTCTTCTTTAAACATGGCTGACGAAAGTATTTCATGCGGATCAATATCATATCCTTGGGTAAGAAATTGCATCGCCTTTGCCACTCGCATAGGAGTATTTTCAAGCCCTTCCCTCTTAGGATCTGGATCAATTGTATACAAAACTTCTTTGTATAATTCAGCTAATTTGCGGGTTTTAAGGTCGCTGTAATGCTCTGTCTTTACATATCCGCCCTTTTCACCCTGATGGTATCCGTTATCGTTAAATTCCATAATAGTATAATTCTTCGTAAAAATAGTATTTTTTGTTAATTTAGTGCTTTGTTTTAATCTAAATCAAGTGAAAATACTAGTTACAGCAGCTACTGAAAATGAACTCCTTGCGGTATCGCACCTATTAAAAGAGGAACCTTTGATGACTGAAAATCATATCAAAAGCTTTACCTTTGGCTCACTTCACATAGATTTATTAGTAAGTGGCATCGGACCTGCTTTTACCGCTTACGCTTTGGCAAAACAGCTCACTAGTGTAAAATATGACTTGGCCATACAAATTGGCATTGCAGGATCTTTTAACAAAAGACATGCTTTAGGTGATGTTTTTTGGGTGAAAGATGACGAATTTGCTGATTTGGGCATTGATAATAAAACGCTTTTTGAGAAAGGATATACCGATAATAATCAGTCTCCATTTAAGGCTGGGCTATTATGTACAGATTATGGTAATATACTCTCAGCATTAAAATCCACAAAACCAGCCAAAGCTATTACCCTTAGCATGGTTAAACGAACCGATGAACATCTAAATACAATGAGATCTAAATTTAACCCCGACATAGAAACCATGGAAGGAGCCTCTTTTTTATATGCCTGCATGAGTTCACAGATACCCTGTATTCAATTACGCAGCATTTCAAATTATGTTGAACAAGCTTCTATAAACGATTGGAACATCCCTCTTGCCTTAACGAATTTAAGCGATACCATGCTTGCAATTCTAAATGAATTAAAATGCAATCCGATAAAGTAAAATGAAAATTAATATTGGCATATCTCCTTGTCCTAATGATACATTCATTTTTTTTGGATTACTCAGCGGAAAAATTGACACTTGTGGTATTGAATTTACCCCAGTAATTACCGATGTTGAAAAGTTAAATCAGCATGCTTTAAGAGGAGATTTAGAAATAACAAAACTTAGTTACCATGTATTTTACAAAGTAGTTGAAAAATATTGCATACTCAATTCTGGCAGTGCTATTGGTCACGCTAATGGTCCCATACTGGTGAGTAAACGAAAAATTTACCCCGATGAAATACCCCAAGTTTCAATAGCCATACCTGGAGTAAACACGACGGCCAATCTACTTCTTAGTCTAGCTTGGCCCAATGCAAAAAAACGAAAAGAATATCTTTTTTCAGATATTGAAGACGCTGTATTAAGTGAAGAACAAGAGGCCGGGATACTAATTCATGAAAAACGATTTACCTACGCAGAGCGAGGCTTAAAAAAAATTATTGATTTAGGGGAACTCTGGGAGCAGCAAAGCGGCTTACCTATTCCTCTTGGTGGAATAGCAGCCTCTCGAAATATTGATAAAAAAACATTACAATCCATTCAAGAGATGATTCGCAAAAGTATTGAATATGCTTACAAAAACAGTGAACCATGTATGGCATTTATAAAACAATATTCAGATGAAAAAAATAATGACATTATACATAAGCATATCGATTTATTTGTGAATAATTATTCATTAGACATGGGAAATGAAGGGAGAAAAGCAGTTACGGAGCTGTACAAACAATCGTGCAAAAAAGGCTTAATTGAGAATTACCGAGAAGATATTTTTATTAATTAAAAAAAAGCACACAAACACTACATATAAATTCACTCCGCTGGGGCGGATCAATACTCACAGTTCACAAACTCACAAAAAAAATGATAGTAATTACAGGTGCTGCTGGTTTCATTGGTAGCAATATTTTGGCTAAACTTAATGATGAGAGAATACGCGACATTGTTCTCGTTGACGATTTCTCACCCGAAGTAAAAAAGAGAAATTACAATGACAAAATCTTCCGCTGTAAAGTACATCGTAATGATTTATCTACATGGATAAAAGAGAATCATAAATTCATTCAATTTATTATGCATATTGGTGCACGTACCGATACCACGGAGTTTAACGTCTCCGTATTTGACCAACTCAACCTCAACTACACCAAAATGGTTTGGCAATTGTGTTGTGAATATGGACTACCGCTCATCTATGCATCATCAGCTGCGACCTATGGCATGGGCGAGTTTGGTTATGATGATAGGCATGATATTATTGAAAAGCTGCAGCCATTAAACCCTTACGGTTGTTCAAAAAATGATTTTGATAAATGGGCTATTGCCCAAAAAGATCAACCCTATTTTTGGGCCGGGCTAAAGTTTTTCAATGTGTATGGTCCAAACGAATATCACAAAGGACGCATGGCTAGTGTAATTTTTCATGCATTTAATCAAATAAAAGAAAAAGGGAAAATGAAATTATTCCGATCACATCATCCCGATTATGTTGATGGGGGACAAAAACGTGATTTCGTATATGTGAATGATGTTGCCAATATCATTTGGTTTTTAATGAACCAGCGAAAAAATTCGGGAATCTATAATGTAGGAAGTGGGACAGCGCGAACCTTCCTCGATTTAGCGCGTAGTACTTTTAAGGCCATGAATCAGCCTGAGAACATTGAATTCATGGACACTCCAGCAGATATTAGAGATAAATACCAATACTTTACAGAGGCAAACATGAAAAAAATAAGATCAATAGGCTATAATGAGCCGCTAACTAGTCTTGAATATGGAATAAAAGAATATGTTGTCAAGTACCTCACAAACAATAATATCAGATAATCAATGAATTAACTTCGCAAACTTTATTTCTCTTCTTGTAAAAGATTTTCTATATTTGTAAAAAATAATAGTGCTTATGCTGCGCAGTGATTTAAAAAACGGAATAAACATTATTCACTTTGAGGAAGTTGATAAAATTACAGCTCTCAATGCTGAATTAATTAAGAAAGAGCTAAATGCGTTTTTTAACAAACCGAATTCTAAACTTGTTATTAATTTACAAAAGATTGCCTACATCGACAGCACAGGCTTTGGCACCTTCTTATCCATCATGAAAACGTCACAAAGTACAGGGGGTGAATTTAAAATATGTAATGTGAATCAAGACATCATGAAGTTATTCCGCCTACTACATCTCGATAATATATTTGAAATTTACAATAATGTGGATGAGTGCGTATCCAGTTTCCCACAATCAAATAGCGCTTACTTTTTATAAATTAGAGTCTCGCTTTCAACACCTCCTTTAATTCATTACAATTTAATTTTACAGGATTATCTTTATTTACCTGTTCATTAAGCATTTTATCAATATCTGCAGCAACAATTCCGTAGTCAGATAAGCTTGGTATGCTATATTTAATAGCAATTCCCTCAAGTGTATCTGCAAAAATATTTTGGTAGTATCCATCTGATTTACCATCCTCATTTGAAAACAAACGACCAAGTAAAGCATATTTTCTTAATGCTATCACATTGGTTTTATCACGCTGCAATGCTTGTATTGTCAATCTATTAGCAGGAGCCATAAGCGTAGCACAAATCACACCATGCGGTATATCAAAAAAGCCGCCAATTACAGAAGCAAAACCATGCACTACACCTAAGCCTGCATTTGCTAATCCAATACCTGAAATGAGCGAGGCATACGCAAGATCGGTTCGTGCAGCTACATCCTCACCATTAGCGATTACTTTAGGATAGGCCTCTTTATGTAGCAAAAAAGCATCGTATAAAATAGGCTCCAAAATTTGTGAGCATTTGGGCGAAAGAAAAGACTCGACTAGTTGTGTAAACGAATCCATGCCACATGCAGCAGTTAATTTAGAGTTACAACTAAGGGTCAGATCCGGATCAACAAGTGCAATATCTGGTGTAAAATTATCATGACGGATAGATTTTTTAAAACCATTCACCCCTACTCTACTCAACACCGCATTTTTAGTAGCCTCGCTACCAGTTCCTGCTGTTGTAGGAATGGCAATAAAGGGAATTTTAACACCATCGTGAATGGCATTCCCAACACCTTCGAGATAATTCAGCACACTATCCGTCTTTGTAAGCATTGCAGATACAGCCTTTGCAGCATCCAATGCGCTGCCACCACCAAGGCCAATAACCAAACCAATATGTTGCGGACGATACGCAAGAACAATCTCATCAACACGCTCGGGCGAAGGCTCACCAAGTATATATTCAATATGAACAGTTCGATTTAAGTTCTGCAATAATTTAAGAATGCCTTTTTTTTCGAGTTGTTCAATGGATGTTTTCCCACAGATCAATAATATATTATCCGGATAAGCCTTTGCTAATGCAGGCAACATAGCAATCTTAGCAGAACCAAAATGAATGATTGGAATTCGCGAAAAAGAAAATGCGTTTACCATAATGTTTTATCGTTGGGTGAAATTACAGTGTGTTTAATACCTTCACGCGGGCGAGCCATCAAGTTTGCAACCGTATCTCGCCACTTAAAATAATGTAAAGTCTCTTTATGCAAAGCAGCTGCGGCTTCGCTTTCATAGGC
Organism: Bacteroidales bacterium; assembly: GCA_038248505.1. Taxonomy (GTDB): domain Bacteria; phylum Bacteroidota; class Bacteroidia; order Bacteroidales; family JBBRXJ01; genus JBBRXJ01. Next base: position 21,072 of record JBBRXJ010000020.1, on the reverse strand, counting down.
TTCGTACAAAGTAAATTTACATTCATCCTGTGCATCCTGCAAAAAATCGAAACGCAAATTACCAACTTCCTTAACTGATTCTACAAGGTTTGCCTTTGTCGCAACAACAAATTCATCGCGGGATTCCGATTTAACCCACACGTTAACTATAGTAACTATCATTGATTTTTTCTTTCAAAAATACGAAATATGTTTGAAAGAAAAATAGCTTACAGTGTTTTTCAAGAACTGCAAGCTATTAATTAGGACATAACAATGATAAGTCTATTATTTTCAGTAATCCATCGATTTAATTCCGAAATACCAAGTCTTCACCATCTAAATCAACCACAATAGCCGCATCGGTATGAATAGAACCTTTTAATATCATTTTACTCAACTCATTTAAAATACTTTTTTGTATAAGTCGCTTTACAGGTCGTGCTCCTAGTTGTGAGTCATAACCTGCGTTGGCAAGCCAATCAACAGCAGCATCGCTAACTTTTAGTTGTACTTGCGATTGAACCATTTTACACACCATTGCAATTTGTAAAAGCACAATTTCGCGAATCTCTTTTTTGCTCAAAGGCGTGAACATTATTATATCGTCAATACGATTAAGAAACTCGGGACGAATGGTTTGCTTCATCAACGCCAACACTTCATTTTTAGTTTTTCCCAATACCTCATCACGGTTTTTATCGTTCATTTCGGATAAACGCTGCTGAATAATATGCGAACCAATGTTCGATGTCATTACAATAATCGTATTCCTAAAATTGGCTACACGGCCTTTGTTATCGGTGAGTCTACCATCATCAAGCACCTGCAATAAAATATTAAATACATCGGGGTGTGCTTTCTCAATCTCATCAAGCAGCACAACCGAATAGGGTTTGCGGCGAACGGCCTCTGTCAATTGTCCTCCCTCATCATAGCCAACATATCCTGGAGGTGCGCCAATAAGACGGGTTACCGAAAAGCGCTCTTGGTATTCCGACATATCAATACGTGTCATTAAATTTTCATCGTTAAACAAAACCTCAGCAAGAGCCTTTGCTAATTCGGTTTTCCCTACGCCTGTAGTACCAAGAAAGATAAATGAACCGACCGGTCTTTTGGAATCTTGCAATCCGGCACGACTACGGCGCACCGCATCCGAAACAGCGGTAATGGCTTCGTCTTGACCTATCACGCGCTTATGAAGTTCATCTTCCAAGGTCAATAATTTTTCGCGCTCACTTCGCAACATGCGTGTAACCGGAATACCAGTCCAACGCACTACAACGCCCGCAATATCTTCGGCATCTACCTCTTCTTTTATAAGTGCGCCATTGGCATGCATCTTTTCAAACTCCGTCTGCAAAAGGGCAATCGATTTTTCATCTTCTTTTATTTTACCGTAACGCAATTCGGCCACTAGGCCGTAATTGCCCTCTCGTTCTGCTTTTGCGGCCTCTAGCTTGTAACGTTCAATATCTGTTTTTGCTTTCTGAATTTTCTCCACTACATCTTTTTCCAATTGCCAACGTGCACGCAAACCGGTGCTTTGTTCGGTCAAATTAGCCAATTCCTTGCTTATTGCATTTATTTTATCATTGGCCCCTTCGCGTTTTAATGCTTCGCGTTCAATTTCCAATTGCTTGATACGACGTTCCACTTCATCCAATTCTTCGGGCAACGAATTCATTTCCAAACGCAATTTCGATGCTGCTTCATCAATCAAATCAATTGCTTTATCGGGTAAAAAACGATCGGCAATGTAACGCTGCGAAAGCTCTACGGCAGCAATTATTGCCTCATCTTTAATGCGCACACGGTGATGCGTTTCATAACGTTCTTTTAATCCACGCAAAATAGAAATAGCATCCGCAGTGTCCGGCTCATCCACCATTACCTTCTGAAAACGGCGCTCGAGGGCTTTATCCTTTTCAAAATATTTCTGATATTCGTCAAGCGTTGTTGCACCAATAGAATGCAATTCCCCTCGTGCCAAAGCAGGTTTTAATATATTGGCAGCATCCATAGCACCATCGCCTTTCCCTGCTCCAATCAATGTGTGTATCTCATCAATAAAAAGTATTATTTCACCATCCGATGAAATGACCTCTTTTATCACTGCCTTCAACCGTTCTTCAAACTCACCTTTATATTTTGCGCCAGCAATTAAAGCAGCCATATCAAGCGCAAACAATTCTTTGTGTTTTAAATTTTCAGGCACATCGCCATTAACGATACGATGTGCAATACCCTCGGCAATGGCGGTTTTACCAGTACCTGGCTCACCAATAAGTATAGGATTGTTTTTAGTACGTCGCGACAATATTTGCAACACACGACGTATCTCCTCATCACGGCCAATAACAGGATCGAGCTTGCCACTGCGTGCCTGATCGTTTAAATTGATGGCATAGCGAATGAGCGAATCAAAAGTTGCTTCACTCGTTTGGCTCGTTACTTTCTGACCTTTTCGTAACTCCTCAATGGCTTTTTTCAATTCTTTTTCACGCACTCCCGCATCCTTTAATATACGCGCAGCCTGATCAGAAGATGCTACCAAGGCCAGCAAGAGATGCTCCACAGAAACAAACTGATCGCCAAATTCCTTTGAATACTCGAGTGCTTTTGATAATAGATTGTTACTCTGTTCCGAAAGATAGGGTTCTGCAGCATTTACTTTAGGAAAGCTTTTAAGAACCGCATCCAACAAACGCTCAATAGTACTTAGCTGAACACCCGATTTCTTTAATAAATAACCAGCCAAACTCTCATCATCTGATATTAAAGACCTTAAGAGATGCGCTGGCTCTACGGACTGATTTCCGTTTGTAGTTGCCAAGCTTAGCGCATGCTGAATTTGCTCCTGCGATTTTATGGTAAAATTATTGATATTCATAGCTTTATTTTTCTTCTCAATATCAAGAATCTCGCCAAAAACTCAAATGAGTCAAAATGACATCATTGCGCAGCATTTAAGTGTCATTCTGGCATTTCGACATATATCGTAAAATGTTAAATTGTTTATATTCTGATTCATATATAAAGTTCACTGCAATTTCAAAAAAAAATAAAAAACCTTATACACGAGTATGTTTTTTTTTGCCGTAACTTACTTTCTCATTTCCTTTTTTTGAAAAGTATATATTAACTCAAAACACAATAAATTATGAAACAATTTAGACTATTATTTATTGGCGTGATACTATCGTTGCTCTTTATTGCGCAACCAAGTTCAGCCCAAACAGAGTACGTTCGAGTTGACTCCGCTTTTATCATGAACCAATGGATAAATCAATGTGGTCAGGCATTTGGATGGAGATCAAATATTGATTTTTGGTTTAGTCCAGGTCCTAAAGGTTCTTGTAACTTTTCAATAGATTCAAGCGGAAAAATCACATTAAATGGCGCACGCCTTACTATGAACACAAGTCGCAAACTTGATGAAAATAGCATGTCGCTTGATCGTTTGATGTTTACGTTTTTTGAAAATGATAGTTCTCTTATTGAATTAAAAATGTTCAACTACAACGGTTGGGATACTACCTTTACTCGAAATCAAACTTCTGGAAATTTCGACTTTAACAGTTTAAAAAACAAACAAATTACCCGTATTGAAATTTACTCTCCACGTGTAATTATCAATCCAATAACAATGGTAGGATTTGCAAGCGCCCCCACCTTCTACCCAAAAAACCACAGCGAATTCTGTCCAAATGAAATGATCAACTTCTACTATAATAGACCTATGGAATGGATGGCTTGGGAGATAGAAGGAAAGAAAGAATATAATAATAGTATACAACACGCCTTCACATCCATAGGGTCAAAACAAGTAAAGCTCTTTGTAAAGAGTGGTGGCAATTATGATACCATAATACAGAATGTAATAATAATTAATACGGCAAAGCCAAACTTTAATATGTGGACTGCAGGCGGCTCAATCAATTGTCCTAACGACGAAATTTCGTTCAGTACAAACCTAGCTAATGCTAAAAGTTATGAATGGAGTTTTGGTGATGACATAAAAGATACTCGTCAAAACCCAACACATGCCTACTTAAATTTAGGAACCTATAATGTTACTGTAAAGGTAACCAACCTTTGCAATCAAAGTACCATTGACACGAATGTAATCTACATTAATAACAATGTAGATGCAAATGCTAATTTTAATTTCTGGTCTGACAATCAAAATATGGGTGGCAGTTTCTGTCCACAAAAAACAATTCGTTTCAATGCATACAATCCAGGTCGTTACTTCTGGGAATTTGGTGATGGTGGTACATCAACAATTCGTGAAGCCGTAAACAATTATGCAGATACGGGAGTTAAAACAGTACGCCTCACAGTTGTTAATGGTTGTGGCAAAACTGCTATTAATGAGCAACCAATTCATATAAAACTCGACACCATGAATAAGCCATGCAATCCTTGGCTTTATTGGGAAATGAACAATATGATGAATAATAGTGCTGATACAATCAGGCTCTGCCCAAACGAAGCATTCACTATTGACTATGAGATGAATTGCGGAATGATGAACAATACAGGTATCGATATGATTTGGAATTTTAACGATGGTACCATTATTAAGAATCAAAAAAGCGTAACACATTCCTTCACCTCAGCTGGGGTTAACAAAATTGAGCTAGAAGCAAAAAATCAATGTGGTGGAGTAAGTCGCTCTTATAAATATGTTGTGATTGATAATTCACGTATGCCAAATGCTGAACCCGGTTTTATACCACGTGAGATGTGTGTTGGTGAAGGTGCATACTTCTTTGATAACAAAGGAAACAATGACCCAAATAAAGACAATGGCATTGTATATCGCATTCTTTTTGGTGATGGGGATTCAATTTATAATGTTTCAAAATCAACCGATACGGTATTGGGTGTGCTTGCTAATCATAAGTACTTAACTACAGGCAAAAAAAACATCTACTTTGAAGCCAAGAATAAATGTGGAAACAAAGTTTTTATTAATGATACTATTAGTATAATTAATGATGTCACAAAGAAGCCATTTTATTATGTTAGCAATTCAACCGTAAAAGAAGATGGTCCGTATGAATCACTCCAAGACTGGAGTCGCAGACACGATCCTACCGATCATGAGTTCATTCTTACTGTTAAGTGGACGTCATGGCAAGCTGCATACGATTCAATTAGTATCTATTTCTGGCCCGGTCAAATTGATACTGGAAGTAAAGAAAATAATGGAGGAAAAGAAAACATGCCAGCTGGTATGGTGACCTTTAAACCTGTAAACATTACTTCAACAGGTGATATTGTGAAAGCATATATACCAATGAACCCAATGTTCCCAGGCAGCATGGGTATCGCCGCAGTGTGGTGGTGTAGTGGTGGAAACAATTGGGATAATGACCCTGCTGAAATAGGTGTTGCAGATAGTGCTGGCTTACCAAAAATGAGTTTTAAGTCGCCCTCTGGGGGATCAACAAGTTTAGGTATTACAATGGGCCAAGGTCTATTTGTTAAACCATACTCTGGTATATGCTTACCACGAATTGACTATACAACATTTGAAGCAAAAATGTCAGGAACAAACGAACTGGCATATATAAACTTCTTTCAAATGAATATGAGTAATAATAATCAATATGAAATGTATTATTCATTACCAATGAGCGGTACCAGCACTTACAATATGAACCGAAATCAAATTACTAGAGGTTCTTACTTTATAAATGGCGACACTATCACTATGAATGACTCTATGAGTTGTATGGGTATTACATATCAATACAGAATCGTTCCAAATGACAGTGGAAGTCTTGCACTTAGTCCTATTGGCACTAACAATTGCAGCAATGCTGCTAGCTTTATCAGCTCAAGACCAGCCTTTACAAAATCAAATTACAACAATAACGATAACAATGATCAAGACCGTACAGGATGCCCTAATGACAATGTATTATTTAAAATTGCTGGCGGAGTTTCACGCACATGGCACTTTTATGATGGTGCTACCAGCAGCTTGGCTTATCCTAAAAAGCAATACATCAATAGGGGCGTATATAAAGAGTATGCTGTTTCGTTAAATTCATGCGGAAGAACAGATACTGTTTGGACAACTGTTAAAATTGATACAACAGCAAAACCTAATGTATGGATCAATGTTAATGAAACACAAATAGACAGAGCAGAACCTATCACATTTACAAGTGGTGATAGCTGGAATGATCAAGCTAAAAATTATAAATATTCATGGGACTTTGGTGATGGTACAGCAGTAAGTACTGTTAAAAATCCATCGCATACCTATAATTACAATGGAACCTTTAAAGTTAAATTAACAACTACTAATGGCTGTGGAACAACCGTTCAAGAGAGAACGATGTACGTATCAAATGGTGGTCAAAACTGCATGATTATGGCTAAATACGAAGAAGTCATTGACTCAGCAAACCTCACCGTTACTTTCACGGAACAGTCATACGGCACAATTAATAGTTATTATTGGAATTTTGGTGATGGAAAAACATCAACCATGCGAACACCAGTGCATGTATATGACAAACCTGGCATTTACAATGTTTGCTTATCAATTCTCGACACTACAACTAAATGCTCCAACATTGTTTGCAAAGAACTTATTGTAGGTGCATTAGGATGTCGTGCTGATTATAGCTTTATTACAAACAATTCACAAAACACGGTTGTAATTACAAATAAAACGGATAAAGCAACTCAGTATTTCTGGACCTATGATGATGGTTTCTCTGATACAATTGCAAGCCCAACCCACAAATTCTCAGCATCTGGTTATTACAATATATGTTTGAATACATTTGATAAATCGACCCGTTGCAGATCACAAAAATGTAGTGTGGTTATGGTGGGTGATATGGATTCAAACACTTGTTTGGCTGAGTTCTCGTATGCGGTTGACCCTGTTGCTACACGTAAAATTTCTTTCACAGGTCAAATTTCAGGTATCGTTAGTGGCAGTTTCTGGGATATGGGTGACGGCACTCGGTATGAACAACCTAGCGTAAACCATTTATACACCAAAGACGGGGTTTATAATGTCTGTATGAACGTATACAATGCTACCAATGGTTGTCAGTCAAAAAAATGCAAAGAAGTAGTAATTGGTCAAGTTTCATGCAAAGCTGACTTCTCATTCTCAGTGAATCCTAACACTCGTCAGGTAGTGTTATCTGATAAATCGATTGGTAAAGTTTCTGATTATTATTGGGAATTTGCAGATGGTGCTTGGGCTGATTCAGCCAATCCTACCCATATCTATGCAAAAGCTGGTAATTACAAAATATGCCTCCATACCTTTGATGCATCCAGCAAATGTGTTTCTGATGTTTGTAAAGATTTAAGCATTAAAGCAGCAACAGATACTACAGCAACACTAGCCGCTAAATTCAATTACTTTGTTGATCAGGCAAGCAAAACGATTACGCTGAGTGATAAATCAACAGGTAAACCAAGTATGTGGTATTGGACATTTGGTGATGGTAGCGTTCTATCCTCACAAAACCCAAGTCATACCTACTTATTCCCTGGCGTATATGATGTCTGTCTATATATATTTAATAGTGCTAATGGACAATCAAGCCAGATTTGCCAAAAGGTGACAGTGGGTACGACTAGCTGCAATTTAACAGCAAATTTTAATAAGTATATTGATAACAATACAAAAACGATCAGCTTAACGGATGCATCAACGGGTGATGTTGATACCTGGTTCTGGAATTTTGGTGATGGTAAATCATCCTCATCAGCGAATCCTAAAAAGACCTATACAACTGCAGGCTACTATTTAATAAGCTTAGCCATTCGTGATAATGTAAACAATTGTGCGGATTACACTGCCGATTTTATTCAAATTGGTACAGCTGATTGTAAATCAGATTTCACATACACGGTGAATGCAAATACTCGAAATGCTAGTTTCACAGAAACGGCACAAGGTACTGTAGCTAATTATTTCTGGATGTTTGGCGATGGCTACTATTCAATGTTACAAGACCCATCACATATATATACAGATCCTGACATGTATAATGTATCATTGACCATCAGTCAAGCATTATGTATGGATTACATTGAAAAAGATGTTCAAGTAGGGGATATTGAATGCAATGCTGACTTTACAGTATGTGTTGATTCAACAAGCAATACAGCCTACTTCAACAAAAAAACTCTAGGTTCATTAACCAATTACTATTGGGTATTTGGCGATGGTACCATAAGTACCGCCGCTAACCCAGTACATAAATTTAACTACCCAGGCTACTATGTTGTTAGTTTAAATGTTTATAACAAAACAACAAAATGTATGGATGCCAATGAAGAACCAGTGATGATTGGAGCCATGGCAAACGACTGCGAAGCCGACTTTGTTTATATGATTAATGCAGCAGCTAAAACTGTAAACTTTACTGACAAGTCTAAAGGTACGGGACTAAGTTACAAATGGAATTTTGGAGATAGCACCTTTAGTACAAGTGCAAATCCTGTAAAAACCTATGTAGATGGAGGTATCTATAATGTTTGTTTGATGTTAACAAATGGCAATAGCATTGATAACATAAGCTGCAAAACCATTAGGGTTGATCCTGCACCAGTTGATAATTGCATTGCTAAATTCGACTTTACAGTTGACACGGCTACCCGTAAAGTGGCCTTCACTGATAAATCACAAGGCGGCATTAATGATTGGTATTGGGAGTTTGGTGATGCTGGGTCAAGCACCCAAAATACACCTGAACACACCTATTCAGCTTACGGCTTGTATGTAGTACACTTAAAAGCACAAAATACGCTTACAAATTGCGTATCCAACGATGTTGCCTATGTAAACGTTGGTGCTCCATCTGGACTTGCCGGTGCATTCTGGTATCAGAAATTACCAAAACAAAAAGCTTCTGGTTATCCTGTTGACTTTGTTGGTATAGCTCATGGTGATGCTGCAAAATTAAAATGGACATTTGGCGATGGTACTGAAGAAACAACAACAACTTCTCCAAAACATATCTACGCCGATACAGGAACTTATAATGTATGTATTTCTGTTTACGACCAGATAACAGGAGAAGGTGACACCACCTGTCAGCTAATACGAGTAGGCTCATCAACCGATGTACCAGAACTTGAAATAACAGATGAGGTATTATTTAATGCATATCCAAATCCATTCAGTTCAGTTATTACTATCCGTTACGAAGTACTTGACAATGCTGTTGAGCTTGGCATCTATGATATCAACGGTAAGTTAATTGAACGCATCATAAACACACAAAAACATGTAGGTAGATATGCTTTACCATGGGATGGATCAGCTCTCATCAATGGAACATACTGGATTAAATTGACCACAGGAGGTCAAATATTCACAACAAAAATTATCAAAGAGTAACTCCGATAATTGAATGAAGGAACACCCCGGGCTAGTAACCCGGGTTTTTTTATTTTATAAAAAATATTTACAGCATAGCGTATGAGGTTTAAGAAATCTATAATTGATTCCCCATGTTTATACACCAAAAAAGGCTAAAAGGAATAAACCTTTTAACCTTTTTATAATGTTTAGATTGTTAGTCAGCCACGGCAGATGCTATAGCATAATATGATATTAACTTATTTTTTTTATAGGAGCATGTTGAGTACCTATGGCACACCAAAATAATTATACAATTGTTGCTACCGATATTTTATACCTAATAGCAAATGGTATAAGACAATGTATTCGCTACTCACAGTTCACTCCGTTGTGGCGAATCACTACATAAAAATCAATCCATTCGTAACACAGCGAGAAACGCTTCTTGCGGCACATCAATTTTACCAACTTGACGCATGCGTTTCTTCCCTTCCTTTTGTTTGTCGAGCAGTTTTCGTTTACGTGAAATATCGCCACCGTAGCATTTAGCAGTAACGTCTTTACGAACGGCCTTTACTGTTTCGCGTGCTATTACTTTTGCTCCAATGGAAGCTTGAATAGCGATTTCAAATTGCTGCCGAGGGATTAACTCTTTTAGTTTTTCACACATCTTACGCCCGAAAGAATAAGCATTGGCACGGTGTATTAATGTTGATAGGGCATCCACGCTCTCACCGTTAAGTAATACATCCAACTTAATTAAATCACCTGGTTTATAACCAATGATATGATAATCTAAAGATGCATATCCCTTAGAAATACTTTTTAATTTATCATAAAAATCAAAAACGATTTCACTCAATGGCATATCAAAATTAACTTCTACACGCTCATTAGGGTGAAAGGTTTGGGTTTTAAATGTGGCACGTTTATCCATGCATAATTTTACAATAGCCCCTAAAAATTCGGTACGTGTAATAATCTGTGCATGAATATATGGTTCTTCTATTCTATCAATAAAATTGGATGCTGGCAAACCCGATGGATTATGCACATCAATCTCTTCGCCTTTATTTGAATAAACTTTATACGACACGTTGGGCACAGTAGAAATAACGTCCATATTGAATTCGCGAGTGAGTCGTTCCTGCACAATCTCCATGTGCAATAAGCCAAGAAAACCACAACGAAATCCGAAACCCAAAGCCATTGATGATTCGGGTTCAAATGTTAATGAGGCATCATTCAATTGTAGCTTTTCAATGCTTGCGCGCAACTCTTCATAATCAGATGCATCAATAGGATAAACGCCTGCAAATACCATGGGCTTAACGTTTTGAAAGCCATCAATAGGCTTTTCGCAGGGCAGCACTATATTCGTCATTGTATCTCCAACACGTACTTCTGAAGCAACTTTTATTCCTAAAATAACATAGCCTACATCTCCCGTGCTAACGAGTGGACAAGGATCTGGTTTGAATTTAAGAATACCTACTTCATCAACTCGATATTGCTTGCCTGTGGCAAAAAATTTTATAGAATCGCCTGTACGTATTTCGCCATTAAAAATTCGGAAGTAAGCAATAATTCCACGATAGGGATTAAAGACCGAATCGAACACTAAAGCTTGCAAGGGTGCTTGGGGATCACCTTTAGGAGCAGGAATACGATTTACGATGGCCTCTAATATATCATCAATACCAATACCTTGGCGGGCACTAGCTAGAATTATATCTTCACGTTTACAACCGAGTAAATCAACAATCTGGTCTTTAACCTCCTCGGGACGAGCGGCATCCATGTCAATTTTATTTATAACAGGAATAATTTCAAGATCGTGCTCCAAAGCTAAATAAAGATTTGAAATCGTTTGAGCCTGAATTCCTTGAGAAGCATCAACGATAAGTAAAGCTCCTTCGCAGGCTGCTATGGCACGCGATACTTCGTAAGAGAAATCGACATGACCTGGGGTATCAATCAAATTAAAGACGTAATTTTTATTGTCTTTATGCTTATACTTCATTTGAATAGCATGGCTTTTGATGGTTATTCCACGCTCACGCTCAAGATCCATGTCATCTAAAGCCTGATCCATAAACTCACGTTCGGGAATGGAATTGGTTGTTTGAAGCAAACGGTCAGCAAGGGTACTCTTGCCATGATCAATATGCGCTATAATACAGAAGTTCCTGATATTCTCCATTTTCTACTTTTCTTTCTATAGCGCAAAGATATTCAAATACTTTATATTTTATCGACCTATAAAATTTAACTATATTTAAATCCTCAAAAACAAACCCAATGACAAACATTAAAGAAAAGCTCAGTAACAAAGGCATTTGGAACTTAGCCTGCACCAAAACAGCTATTATTAGTATAATAGTGATGGCGACAGCCTGCAAAAGCAATATAAATAGTGACTTTAACATTAAAAACTACGGTGCTAAAGGAAACAAGGAACAATTAGTAAGCGCTCAAATACAAAAAGCTATAGATGAATGCTTTGAAGCTGGCGGAGGCCGTGTATATTTTCCTCCGGGCAATTATTTAACAGGCACCATTGTATTAAAAGATAATGTCACCCTTTATTTGGAGGCTGGCGCAACTCTTTTTGCAAGCAAGGAAGAGAAGGATTTTGACACGCCATTTAAAGTTTATAAGAAGAATGATAGTGGAAAAAAAGGTAAAGGTGAAACCCCCGTATTAATTTACGCAAAGAATGCAAAAAATATTAGTATTGAAGGAAAGGGAACCATTGATGGGCAAGCAGTGCGAAGCTATGAAGATTTAAAAGAAGTAGATGGTTTTATTCGCGACATAACAGAGAAAGCTAAAAAAGCTGGTGTTGAAATGAAGATGTACTATAAAACAAAACCTTACACCTGTTTGGTATTCTTTGAAAGTTGTGAAAATATTAAGATACATAATATTTCGCTCATTGAATCGATGGATTGGACTTTGCATTTCAAGTGGTGCAAGAAAGTATTTATTGATAATATTTATCTTTTCTCGAGTCTTGAATCGGGTGTAAATGCTGATGGTATTGATGTTGACGGATGCAAAGACGTAGTAATTACCAATTCAATTATTGAAACAGGAGATGATGCTATTGTGCTTAAATCGACTCAAACCGATACTACCGCACTATCATGCGAAAATGTAACCGTAAACAATTGCGTTTTAACCTCAACATCAACGGCACTAAAAATAGGCACCGAAACTTTTGGTGATTTCAGACATATTACGTTTAGTAATTGCGTTGTGCGTAACTCAAATCGCGGCATTAGCATTGTAGTAAGAGATGGCGCTATGGTTGAAAATGTTTTATTTTCTGACATAACAATGGAAACTAATCGTAAACATTTTAATTGGTGGGGTAATGGTGATGCCATTTGGATTGTATTACTGAAACGCAGCGATGATTCTAAACTAGGTATGATACGAAACATAACGATGCGAAATATTGTAGCACACAGTCAAGGCACCAGTAAAATTGAAGGATTTGAAGGCAAACCCATAGAAAACATTGAACTCGCCAATATTCAATTTTTTATGCACAACGAAAATTATGCCGATAAACGTACCGACGATGCTTTCTATTCGCATGATGTTAAAAATTTGCGTGTACGTGATTGCGATGTAACATGGAATGATGATATTATTGAACCCAAATGGAAGAATGCCTTTTCATTCAAACAAATTGAAGGACTTTTGCTCAGTGGCCTATCAGGAAAACAAGCTCCAACCGATAGCGCTTCTTTTATTTTACTAAATGATACTCGCGATGTATGCATTGAACATTGCCGTCCATTAGATGGCACTACCATATTTTTACAAGTAGAAGGAGCAAAAAGTTCTAACATTATTTTAAACGACAATTATACTGAGAATGCCGAGAAGCTTATAAATATAATAAATGGGGCCAACACTGGTATTATAAGAAAACTATAAAACAATGTATTATTTAAACCCTTTTTTAATTAGTGGAGGTGTTCTCTCAGCATCACTCGTTTTTAATTTGCCAATAAAAGCACAAGAAAAAACGAGTCCTAACATCATTATTATATTAACCGACGACTTAGGATATGGTGATATTGGATGTTTTGGAGCAGAAGATATTAAAACCCCCAATATTGATAGAATGGCGGCTGAAGGGATTAAGTTCTCGGAATTTTATTGCCCAGCCCCATACAGTAGTCCTTCACGAGCAGGATTATTAACAGGAAGATATCCGATACGAATGGGAGTAAACTCCGTTTTTTTTCCCGAGAGTTTCACAGGTATGCCCCAATCAGAGATTACTATTGCTGAGATGTTAAAAACAAAGGGATACTCCACCGGCATCTTTGGTAAATGGCACCTCGGGCATCATCGAGAATTCTTGCCAATCAATCAGGGTTTTGATCATTACTTTGGCATCCCCTACAGTAACGACATGAGCGGTCAGGTGTATATGCGCGATACTATTGTAGAGGAATTCAATCCAGATCAACATTACATCACCAAACGTTATACAGAAGAATCTATAAAATTTATTCAAGAACACAAAAAAAATCCATTCTTTCTATATATGTGTCATAACATGCCTCATGTACCAATTTACGCATCTGAAAAATTCATGGGTACATCAAAACGAGGCTTATATGGTGATGTCATTCAGGAAATAGATTGGAGTGTTGGCGAAATACTCGCTGAATTAGAGCAACAAGGCATTCTTGAAAATACATTTGTTATTTTTACAAGTGATAATGGTCCGTGGCACAATCAATATGAGCTTGGAGGCTCAGCTGGCATTTTGCGTGAAGGCAAGGGTACTACCTACGAAGGTGGTCAACGCGTTCCTACAGTGGCTATGTGGAAAACAAAAATTAAAGCGGGTACAAATTATGACAACATGGTATCGATGCTTGATCTCTTTCCTACTTTTGCAAATATATGCGGTAGTAATATGGCCAAAGATAGGGTGTATGATGGCATTGATATTACAAAAGTTCTAACGGGGCAAGGTATAAGAAATGGTAACGAATTTGTCTACATATATAGTAATAAATTTGAGGCGTATAGATTAGGTGACTGGAAATATAAAAAAGCCTTTGCAGGCCAGACAGATGATTATAATAAAAGGTACATGCCAGCGCAAGGTGAACTTTTAGTTAATATTAAACAAGATCCGAGCGAGAAAAATAATTTAGCAGAGACATTTCCGGACATAATGAAGATGCTAAAAGTTAAATTAGACAGCATGGAGAAATCGATGCAAGCACTGCCAGCTTCATTAATCATGCAGATGCCCGCAGATGTATCACACATTAACTACTTGAAAGAGCGTTATAAAAATTTACATAAAACGGAATAGATTAGTCTTATTACATTTATAATAAAGAAGCATAAATTTACCACATGAGAGCACATATTGTATTACTAGGGGTTTTAATCATTTTAACCACAAGCATAAAAACGAAAGCTGCTGAGGAGAAAATCAAACGAACCACATTGGGTTTAAATTTGCTCGCTTTACCCGACCGTACGCTCGATATAAGTCTTAATTACAACGAGAAACCAGGATTTACTTGGCAGAGTAATTTTGGTTTTATGCTCAACAATCCTTTACAAGGGAAAGATTATGCAATCATAAATTATCATTTAGGATATAACGAAATTTTTGGAAGTCAAGAAAACAGCGGAGCATATATTGCTTTTGGGCTTCAATACAATTCGCGCAAATCATATTTCAAAAATAATATTTACATGGGAGCCAAAATTATTGAAGGATATTATAATAAAAGAGCTGATTTTTTAAAAGTTTCAGAGGCAAATATGAGCGATCCGATGCACATTAAAAACAATGCCGAACTATTTACAGATATGACTGTAAATGGCATGTTTACAGCAGCTATGCTTGAAATAGGTGTTAGCATAATGGCTACTAAACGAATGTGGTTTGATGTTGGATTTCAGAGAGCTTTTCCCTTAATTGTTAGCAACAAGGATATAATAAATTATCAGGTGATGCCTGGAGCAACTTCGGCTATTGTATTTAATACCATTGATTATTACAGATATGTATTGAGTGTAAAATTCGTTCTCGGAAAAATTAAGAAAGAAGATGACGATGATTCCATGTAAGATAAGTTTTTAAAAAATAAGAGATTGATTCGTACGTTTCAAGATAATGATCAAATACCTATTAAAGAATTAATACGAGCTTGCTATGCAGAATATGACTATCAGTTAGATATTAATGGGTACGATAAGGATATTGAGAATATTGGCGAAAATTACAATGGAAATAAAGCATGTTTTTGGGTATTTGAAAATAATAGTATTATAATAGCATGCATAGCCATAAATGCTATTGACTCAAAAAATGCTGAATTAAAGCGATTCTATATTGATAAATCATATAGAGGAAAAGGGATTGCAGATGAATTATACAATGAAGTTATAAATTGGTGTAAGGAAAATAAAAAAATATTTTTGCATTTAAAAACGGATGTTAACTTCACCAGAGCCATTAACTTTTACAAGCGAAAAGGTTTTTTACTACAAAAAACAGAGCACAAAAATGATTACCTTGAACCGTATAGCGTTCATTTTTATAAAAATAAAATCGTATGATGAACCTCAGTAAAAGTCTGCGCATATTGCACATTCGCAAGGCAAAGAAAAAAGCAGGATTACCTCCGGGATCACTTGTTCATATTGGGAAAGAGCGTCGTGATAATGTATCAGTACATGTTATTCGTTATAACGATCAGGAATCCAAAAATATTGAGACAGAAAACATACCAGAAGCAATTCGATCAATTGACAATAATTGTATTAACTGGTATATGATTGATGGAGTTCACGACATTTCCATTATTAAACATTTTGGTGATATTCTTGAACTAGAGCCAATGTGGCTCGAAGATATCTTAAATACAGATCATAGACCGAAAGTTGAGTTTAACAATAAAAATATTTTCATTACACTAAAACTCTTATCTGTAACACGTAAAGAAATTGAATCAGAGCAAGTGAGTTTAATATTAGGTGATGGATATGTTTTATCTTTTACAGAGAAAAAAATTAGCGAATTTAATTATGTGCGTGATAAAATAATCAACAATAGAGGCCAAATAAGACAGCGTAAAGCTGATTATTTATTTTATGTATTAATTGATGCAATTGTTGACCATTACTTTTTTGCCGATGAATTTATTAGTGATAAAATCGAGACGCTTGAAGAGAATATTTATTCTGATGATCAGGATTTTTATATGAATTTAATACAGAGTCTCAAGAAGGATATGATTATAACGAGAAAAGCTATTTATCCTTTGCGTGATGCGCTTGATAAATTAGTAAATGAAGACTCCTTTCTCATACACAAGGATAATTACAAATACATATCAGATATTGACGATCATATACTCCATTTAGCAGAGTCCTTTGATTCAAATCGTGAAGTAGTAGCAGATCTTGAGAACCTTCATCAGTCATTTATAAGTAATAAATTAAATGAAGTAATGAAAATTCTCACTGTAATGTCCTCAATATTTATTCCACTTACATTTATAACCAGTTTATATGGTATGAATTTTAAATTTATGCCAGAGTTAGGCTGGTCTTATGGATATCTTATGGTATGGGGCTATATCGTTTTAATATCCGGGAGTTTATTGTGGTACTTTAAAAGACAAAAATGGTTTTAAATTCACAAACATTTATAAAGCAGGCAAATGAATTAGGTGCAAAGGAATGTCCCTTTTTATTTATTATAGATTACGAATTAAAAAATTGCCACATATATAAACTCGATTCTATTTCAAATGATATATTATATTCAATTAGAGGAAATACAAATCAGACAGAATCAAAAAAGAAAGAGATTTCGATTAAGATACTAAATACAATATCCTATGATGATTATCTTACTGCATTTAATAAAGTAGCTACACATCAGCAGCAAGGCGATTCGTACCTCACCAATTTAACTTTCCCAACAGAACTAAGCATTAACAGTAGCCTTGAAGAAATCTTTCATTCTTCTCATGCACCCTATAAATTGTGTTATAAAAACCAGTTCGTCGTATTCTCGCCTGAATGTTTCATTCGTTCATCAAAAGGTTCATTATTTTCATACCCAATGAAGGGAACCATAGATGCAGAAATACCAAATGCCGAAAATATTATTATGAATGATCAAAAAGAACTCGCTGAACATGCTACTATTGTTGATTTGATACGAAATGACCTAAGCATTTTCACACACAATGTTAAGATAAACCGTTTTCGTTTCATTAATCGTATTAATACAAACAGAAAAAATTTACTCCAAATAAGCTCTGAAATTGAAGGGAAATTACCAGAAAATTGGACATCAAAAATCGGATCAATTCTTTTTTCAATGTTACCTGCTGGCTCTGTAACGGGTGCGCCCAAAATAAAAACCCTTGAAATAATTAAAGAGGCCGAACAATATGCTCGTCGCTATTATACTGGAATTGCTGGCATTTTTGATGGCAAAGAAATAGATAGTTTTGTACTAATACGATATATTGAGAATATGAATGGAAAAATGCTTTATAAAAGTGGTGGTGGCATTACCGTTTATAGTGATCCTAAAAAAGAATATGATGAGTTAATAAATAAAATATATGTTCCGCTTAGTTGAAAGTATAAAAATTGCAGATGGATATGCATGGAATATAGCCTATCACGAGAAACGCATCGCCCGATCTCTAAAACATCTTTTTAACATTGCCCCTTATTTTAAAATTGAAGAGGTAATAGGCGAACTTACATCCTATAAAGAAGATACATATAAATGCAGAGTACTTTATAATGAAAAATTTCATGGCTTTACAATAGATCCGTATAACAAACGAAAAATCAGCAGCCTGAAATTAGTACATTCTGATACCATTGACTACCGTTTTAAATATGAAAACAGGGACTTTTTGAACGAACTAACAAATCAAAAAGGCAATGAAGACGATGTACTAATTATAAAAAATGGTTTACTAAGTGACACATCCTATGCCAATATCGCATTATATGATGGTAACCAATGGCATACGCCATCAACACCACTTTTGCCTGGTACAAAAAGAGCATTCTTAATTGAAACAAAACAAATTATTGAAAAAGAAATTAGCCCCAACGATTTAAGGAACTATCAGCATGTCAGCCTAATTAACGCCATGATGGATCTTGGCGATATGGAAATACCAATAAAAAACATCCGTTTTTAGATATTTGAATCAGGCTTCTTTGTATATTTATAACAAAAAAGGAGGAAATATGTTTTTTAAAACCACACCCGCAAAGATAGATAAATGGCTTGCCGCAGGAGAGTACGAAAAAATTATTAAAACATTGATCTCAGATGATCATGTATTGGCGAAGAAAGCAGCCGAATCGGTTCTTAAATTAGATAAAGGAAAAGCTACAAGTACTATTACGGCCATTTTAACAAGTGGAGACACCGGAAAACTTGGTCTTGCAGCAGTAAAAGCAACGACTTTATTAAAGATTCAAGAAGTTTTACCACAGATAAGCAAATTAGCAGAATCATCCAACAAAGAAATAGCGGCAGAAGCAATACGCTGCTTGGGCTATTTAGGTGCAAGCAATGCTCTATCTATAATGCTAAATGCACTTGAAAGCAATAACGAACACAGCACATCTGCTGCGGTAGATGGATTAACAGCCATAGGTAAACCCGCTGTTTCGGAATTAATAAAACTAGCTGGTTCAACAAAAGCCGTTCCTATTCGAGTTTTAGCAATAAAAATATTAGGAAAAATAAAAGATGCTGATGCTATTGAACCACTCATTCGTAGTTTGCTCGACATACACAAAGATCTCGTTGAAGCATCCGTTCAAGCACTAATACAAATAGGAAAACCAGCACAAGCAGCAACCATACGAATGGCCGACAACAAAGAAACGGAAGCAAGTGTTTGCAAGATACTAAGTGAGATTGGTGATTCAAGCGCAATTGATACCTTACTAAAAATAATTACAGGTGAAAACAGAGAGGCTATATCCTATGCTGCTGAGGCCCTTGGCAACCTTGGAAGTAATAAAGTAGTGGACCCACTGATAGCTCTTTTGGCCGATTCACGTTTTCAAGAATTAAAAGGAAGCGATGATGAATCAAATAAACAAGCACATTGGAATCGTGAAATAAAAAAGAATGCCATAAAATCACTTGGTAGTTTAGGTGCAAGCAATGCAACAGATGAGATCATTAAAGCGCTTAAATCTGGCGTTACACGAAATGCAGCTATTATTGCTCTTATAAATATGGGCGAAAATGCTTTTAGCAAAGCGCTTGAAAAAGATCAATACTTTGCTGATGATGCTATGCCAGCTCTGCGTAATGCACCTGCTGGCTCTGCAAATGCGCTGATGAGTATATTAAAAAATCACAAAGGATAATTTTTCAAATAACACGTGATTTTAGCGAGTGTTAAAATCACGTGTTATTTCTTGAATAAAAGCTCTGCAATAATTTAGTTCTTTATCAACTGATTTTCCTTTAGATAAGATAGGACTATTTCTCGTTAAATCCAAAACCAAAGCCGCGGAATCACTAATAAATCCAACTCCTCCGGAGAATGCATAAAAAGCAAAAGCAGGCACTGAATTGCATAATACATCTTTAGAATAAATAAATGTGTTACTCTCAATATTTAATTGATTTAAAATCATAAGTGGTAAATCAATCTGAGAGCACGTTTTTTCAATTACAATACCTTTATTTTTTAATGCTCCACCAATCCAAAGCATAGGTACTCTAAACTTTTGTGGGTCGTGATATGCTGGCTTTTCGTTTAATATAATTCCATGATCTCCGGATATTATAACTAAAGTATTATTCCAATCATCGCTTGCTTTTAATTTTGCGATAAAACTATTGATACTTTGATCAGCATATCGTATAGAGTTAAAATACAAAACAGAATCACTACTTCCTTTAAAATATGGATCAATAGGAATATCATAAGGCATGTGACTACTCTGTGTAAATATCACAGCAAAATAAGGTCGCTCCTCTTTGGCTAAAATCTTATTTGCTTTGTTTAATAATATATGATCAGGAGCACCCCAATTGGAGAGCGTATCAGACGAAAAATCCGATAGCGAAATTATATTATCGAAGCCTGCGCTTCGAAGTACCGAGTTATAATTACCAAAATCAATGTCGCCACCATAAAAGAAATAACTAGTATATCCAGCCTTTTCGAGATATTTTGAAAGATAGGGAAGCTTTGCTGTTTTTTGAGGAAAGTCTGCAATCGTTAAACCAGCTTGTGCCGGAAAGCCACTTAAAAGACCAACAAGTGCCCTATTAGATCGATCGCCTGTGGCGTAAAAATTTGAAAAGAAAATACCATCCGGTTTAAATTTCTGAAAATTTGGACTTGCTATGGCATTGCCTCCAAGTGCTGGATCAACATAAGATGAAAGGCTTTCCCATATTATTAAAACAACATTAGCTTGTGTCGCTTTTAATAATTTGATGCATGAATCTGGTGATTGATGTTTTACGAGTGATTTTATATAGTTTGATGCACTATCTCCCTGAAAAAATAGAAAGGAATTTTGCAACTTACTTCTTTCTGTAACGGAATATAAAACGTTCCACGGCAGATTTATTGCTGCATGATTTAAAAATGGTTCCTCTGCAAAATAAACAGCAGCAAGCTTCATCGGAACCTTACCAAGTCCTCCCC
>JBBRXJ010000019.1:0-42730 GCA_038248505.1 Bacteroidales bacterium | reverse complement strand
ATCATCAAATAATCCAAGTGGGTTAATGTTTTTCATCGTTGTTGTTTTCAGCAAGTATACTAAAATTAATTCGGAAAAACAAGCATATTCAATTAACAATCAGAGACATGCATCAGTTTTAGGTTTTTAGAGATGCCCTTTAGTTCTAGTCATTCAATCTATGTATTCAAAAACTGCGATAAAGATTATTTTTATTACCCACATATACAATAACATACACCTATTTCGAAACCATTTTTTTTACAGCTTAGAGAAACCCTCAATTTGTAAAAGACATTTTGTACAAGAAGTAAAGAAAGATTTGTGAAATTTATGGGGTTTGAAAAGAAATATGTTGCAATCAGAAAATTAATACAAAATAGAACATAATAGCACAAATCGGTTTTAATGATGTGTTAGACATGTTCAAATAGTTATATGCAACCAAATAAAGACTACCTTGGTCAAATAACAGATGGTATTGTACATCTGTTATTCAAAGGTTTGCATACGTTCGTGGCTCGTAAAAATCGGTGTAAACTAATTGTGAAGTATCTTCCTAATCCCGCACAAAACCATACCATCATCCGATAGCTTGTTTAACTCTCCTGCCTTTGTGAAAACAATTATGCGCACAATCCAATTGAAAAAGCCTCATCTGATTCATTTTCAGAAGATGCTTTTTGTTGTCAATTGTAATAATACCAACAAAAATCAAAATACGTTTTTATTCAAGCGAAATACGTTTCGACCGATCCCACTCACTCCCATCAAACAAAATAAAATATAGTCCTTTGGGCAGTTTGCTGAGGTTGGCGGATACTTGTTTCTCGCCTGATTCAATGCTTCCTTTGAAGAGCTCTAAGACTTTACGTCCTAATAAATCATAAACATTAATAACAGATGTCTGATTTTTTTCACTGCTGATATTTAGAGTAACTTCACCTAAAGTAGGATTTGGAAACACCTCAAAACTATTCACCACAGCTTTCTTCGTTTCAATAATCGGCTTGTTTGACGTGAGCATTTTCAACATCTCATACTTCACATTAGCCGTAGTAGTATCAATGGTAATTTTCAATTCATTGTTATTCGATTTTAAATGAAGGAATCCGCTCCCCCATTTGTTATCTACAATCTTATCGCCATATACTACTTCATATAAATTCCATGTATTAAAATCTGTTTCAACATCATCATACCATACGCGAGGGTACTTGCCCGATGGATTAATAACTAAAGTTCCACAAGAATTTGAGGTATATGAATAGCTTGTGGTACCCATATGTTCAACCTTCAATTTTCGTCCTAATGTAGAAACATACTGGACTTGTGTTGCACTTGGCGATGTTAATGAAGCCGCTTTTACAAGTGTTTTAAAATTTGCAAATGAAGTATGTTCGGCAACAGTACCAACTTCCAGGATAAGAGCACCAATTGCTGATGTACTAAAATTCCAAGTATATTTTGTATAATTATCTCCTGTACCTGGCGTATATGCGGCACTTGAGTTTGCTGTTGCGTTATAAGGTCTCACAGCCATATACACACCATTACCCATATCAGCAAAAAGAATATTACCATCAAATGCCTTATCAGTAACCTCATTGGCTACTGCCACCCACATATTATTTGTCCCTTTAATAACACGCATCATGGTATTACGATACTGTCCAATTTGTTCAAATTCGCATCGACCAGCAATACCTGACATAGATCCACTATTACCAAAGACCTGATAATATCGGTCTTTAACACCAAAGCGCCATAGACATTGTTCTGAGAAACAATCAACACCTTTAGGTCTTCCACCTGCTAGGCTTGATAAAGTATAATTGGTATTAAAATAAGATGTTTCAAACTCAAAGCGTCGTCCATTGGTGCCTGATTTGCCATTCCAATTCTTAAAATTCTCATAATCGAGACGATAGAATGGCTTTACATTATGCATTTCAACGGGCAAATTGAATTTCCGTTGCGCAATATCAATTATTACTTGTGGCGGTCTGTACGCCATATTCGCAATATAACCAGATGTATGCAAATCGCCTGAATAGATATGACGAACGCTATCATCAATACATGTGCTTACCTTATTGGCATTATCGGTAAACCACAAATATTCATAGCCTATTACGTCATTATCAAAAACCTTGTAACCTCCGCCTTTATTTCGTGATTCGGGTCCTACTTGTTGCCCATCCATATAATGCAAAGCCAATTCCATCGCCATCCAGTCTTGTACTGCTCGGCCACGTAAGCGTGTCATTGAGTCTGTCGCAAATTGTGAAAGAGATGCCGCAGCTTGAAAACAATAGACAAAATACACATGTGAGTTCCACTCAACGCGACCTGCTGAATAGGTAGCACGCACCCAGTTATTCACCCAATTCTCATAGTACTGCATGGCAGGCTTGTTGCCATCAGTTATGTTTGTATTATCATTAAAATGATGTGACATCAAATATCCACCAATGCGCTCCATCCAATCAAAATTCTCTGAATTAAACTCATTGCATAAATATATGGGATCCATTTTACCATCAATACGTGATGCAAAACCACGATTAGGATTATTCCACATTGTTTGAACTTTGGTATGTTGCACAGTATCTACAACCGTAATACGATCGTAATAGGTAAAATAATAAAAAGCATATCCTGGGCAACTAAAGGGTTTGTAGAAACTACCTTCATAGGTACCATAAATTCCGCTATGTCCACCACGAGATCCATCTAATATTAGTGCATCAATAGCCGTTTGGCTGCCTCTATTTAGATACATATCGCCCAGAAGCAAAGTCCAATAACGCTTCCCATTATCGGTATCACCACGGCTTGAGCGACCAGTCCATGTACTCGAATTTAGTAGAAACTCTTTTCGTTGCTTATACCCTACTTCCCATGCAGCATTGGGATGGCTACTATCAGGAATTACTGACACCCAGGTTAGCTGAGCAAAAATTGTTACCGAAAAAAACACGATAAAAACCGAGAGTAAAAGTTTTTCCATCCTTAAATAATTTAAATTTTAAAGGTATAATAGAAAACGCATGTGAATTTTCATTCTTGTTTGAGTTTAACGAACATGCTCGTTTTATAAGAACAATTTTATTAATAAACAATCCTGTTATAGTAAAAGTAGGCACAATTCATAAAAAGTGGTCATTTTTTATGTGTTCATTTTTCTCCAAATGCACAAAAACGTTTCATTTATATAAGGATTTGCTAAATTCTGTGTTAATAAGATTAACTAACAAGCAATTAAGTAAAAATATAGACAAAAAAAAGGCTTTCAGAAATTAATCTGAAAGCCTTTTACATACTCATTACAGTCCTATTTATAATAGAAATTCACTTGCATACCAGCTACCAAAAGAGAGAATTTACCTTTCTCAAATACTGTACTTCCATGTTCATCAGGATATGCACAAACATCAATCGGCTTAAACTTAAAGGTATATTTCTTTCGAATGCCAGCAGGTAATATATCTTTTTCAAAAAAGCATAATTTTTTGTCAGGTCGTGTAATGGTACCTACCTCATCCTTAACATACCAAAGTATTGCTTCAGAAGCCTCAATTTGTCCAGTGTTTTTAATGTAAACAGTGGCTGTAATTTCCTGATCAGGACGCGTAATTAATGAATCACTTAATTGTAACCCGCTATACTCAAAACTTGTATAAGACAAACCATGACCGAATGGATATAAAGGAAGATATTTTTCACTCTTTTTATAATAATATGGCACCTGATGCCCCACCTCAGCAGGATATGTAAATGAAAGCTTACCCGCTGGAGAAATCGTTCCGCTTAATAACTCAGCAATAGCATCTGCACCCATTATACCAGGATAACCAGTAAAAAGAATAGCTCCAACCGTATCTACAAAGCGTGCTATAATGCGAGGACGCCCTTCAAACAGCATAACAATTACAGGTTTACCGGTTGCTACCGCTGCTAAAACCAAATCACTTTGGCCAGCATCGAGCGTTAAATCATTAATATTTCCTTTAAACTCACTATAAGGCCGTTCTCCTACTGTTACAATAATATAATCGGTTTTTTTAGCGAGTTTAGCAAAATCCTTCTGTTGTGCTTCACTCGTTAGTTTCTCCACATCAAACAAAGTCACATTATTGCTATCAAAAGTTTTAGCCAAAG
The DNA here is from genome assembly GCA_038248505.1 of Bacteroidales bacterium. Lineage (GTDB taxonomy): Bacteria > Bacteroidota > Bacteroidia > Bacteroidales > JBBRXJ01 > JBBRXJ01. The sequence continues at coordinate 38,587 of JBBRXJ010000019.1, read as the reverse complement.
CAGAATAAAGCGTGTTCATATTTTTAGGCTGGCGTTCTTCGGGAGCACCAAGCCAATCGAAGGTCCATGCTCCATTGAGCATTTGTTTTGAATTTGCTGCAAGACCTGTAACTAATATTTTTTTACCCATAGGAATAGGTAGAACATTTTCATTTTTCAATAATACGGTTGAAGCTAAAGCTGCTTCTTTTGCAACTTGTCGGTGTTCTTTGCAACCAATTTTAGCCAAACGATCTGAGCGTGGATATGGGTTATCAAACAAACCTAATTCAAACTTCAAACGTAAAATACGACGCACCGATTCATTAATACGTTCTTCGGTTATCTTACCTTCTTGCACTAATTCCTTTATGTAGGTACAGAAGTCATATGCATTGCAAGCCATACTCATATCAATTCCAGCATTAATAGCCATAAGGGTTGCCTCTTTTTCATTATCAGCACCCGCATGCATATCAACAATCTTTTTAATGTCTTTAATATCAGTTAATATTACTCCTTTAAAACCAAGTTCGTTGCGCAATAAACCTGTGAGTAAACGCTTCGAACCGTGAACAGGTTCGCCATTTAGCTCACCGCTGTTAATCATAAAAGTTTTAACCCCATTATCAATTGCTGAGCGAAACGAAGGAATAAACTGCTCGTAAATTACCTGCCATGGTATTTCAGAAGGTGTACGATCCCAACCAGAACGAGGATCAGAATAACCTATAAAATGCTTCGCGCATGCTGCCAATTTATATGGAGCAATCTCCGGACAGTTCTCATACGAAGTAATAAATGCTGTTCCCATAACACTACATAAGTATGGATCTTCACCAAATGTTTCATATAAACGAGGCCAGTATGGGTTTTTACCAATATCAAGCACTGGAGCAAAATTCCAGGTAAGCCCAAGGTCAGCCGTTTCAATTGCAGTTACCTTTGCTCCTTTCTTTATTATTTCAGTGTCAAAAGAACAACTAATATTTAGATTATGAGGCAGGATGGTTCCTTCATTTACATAGTTGGCGCCATGTACGTGATCTATCCCTATAATTAATGGAATATGTAATCGCGTTTCATTAATTGCAACCTTCTGGATATTGGTAATGAAATTAACCCATTTAACGATACTATCACTACCACTCAAAAAAGAACCAACATGATATTTTGTTACAGCTTCTCTAAAATTATTCACGTTTAAATCGAGGTTTTTAGAACCATTTAGCGTAATGGTACTAAAACAAAGTTGCGTCATCTGACCAATCTTTTCATCAAGTGTCATCTGCACTAAAAGCGAATCTACTTTTAGCTCAATAGGATCGGGCATTTGCTTCGGTTTGCATGCTGAGAAAAACACAGCCAGTAGTATTCCTAAAATTAAATTTTGCTTTATCATATATCAATTTTTTAGATTTATAATTCTACTTTCACCCGCATGTAAATTTATTAATTCACATGCAAATAGTCTATTTTCGCCTAAAGGATTTTTTAATTCAGCTGATGACTCAACTAAAATGCGTAATTGACACTCGCATATTGATGGATTTGTAAGCTGAACGCTCAAATTATCACCATCATTTGAAAGTATTTTAGCCTCAATAAAGTCAAATTCAAAAACAAAATTAGTATCACGGAGAATGTAAATCGAAGGTATTTCAATGCTAGTGAGCATAAGTGCCGTTTCAGCCCAAGTAGAACCGTACATTATCTCACCCAAGCCCTCAAACCAATCGGTCGTACTAACACGTTCCGTAATCCAACCAATAGGCATTTTATCAATAGGTCGTTTAGGATGCGACATTACTTGAGGGATATGACGGGCTATGTCTCTTAACAATTCAAGATAAAACACATTTCCAGTGGCACGATACAAACGCAGTAAAGCAATACCAGAGGCAGTACAAATACCAGGTGACCCGTGTTTATTCTGGGTATTTGCAGTTACTGACCCTTTGGTTTTGATGTTTAATGTTTTTAAAAGACATTCATTTTGAAACTGATAATTATAGGACATTACCCAACTGGCCATCTGTGAAGCCATTTCAGTTGACATTTTAAGATAATTATCTTTTCCTGTAAGTTCAAATAATACCGTGAATGATTCAAGCATACCGTATGCTGATTCGCTATCCGGATTTTGCATTGCATCACCTGGCCCACCCATTGAAAGGCCTTTTTGAACGAAGTTATTATAAAAATATAAAGCGCTTTCTTCGGCCACATTCAAATATATATCATTCTTCAGATATTTTGCTGCTAGTGCTAAACCTGCTGGAGCAATACCAGCAGAGGTGCTTCCTCCAACAGCAATTTCACCACTTAAACTATCCACAAAATTACCAAACTGATGATATTTAGCCCACAGTTTCACAAAAGCATTACAAACATTGGTAATACCTTCTCGCCAATGCTTTTCAACATTTATACCCATACTTTCCATGAGCATAAATTGTTTTATAATATAATAAACAGCATCACTGCTTTTGCGTATCAGATGCCAGTTTTTGGTAGTTGGCTTTCGAATATCGCCACCATACCAATTCATTTTTCCATCTTTAAATTCACCGCTATCCCAGAAAAAACCAGATGGAGCAATACCATCTGGAAATAACCAATTAAAATTTTTAATAACACGTTGGCGTGTTTCCTCGCTGCCCGCAAAGAGTAGCGGGTATGTTGAGATCATGCCACCAGTCCATCCAATCTGCCAATCTTGTAAAAACATTTCACGCATTCCAACCGAATAATAGCCTTGCTCAGCTACCCAATTCTGCCGATTAAATTTATCTTCTTGTATCGCTAATGTTGATGAAAATGGTATTGAAACAGGTATTGATTCTTTTGGTATGAGCGCATTACGCAGAGAGAGCAGCTTATCAAAGAGACTTTGTATTTTAGGAGCATCAAAAAAACTAATAAAAGTGCGAATAGTAACTATATCACCCACATTAAAATCTTTGGGAATATCATCAGAAGGCCACTGATTATCGGTTATTCGGTATTTATAAAGTTCACGAACCACTGGTGACTGAATGTTTATCCAAGCAGTTTTTCGATCACGAGACTCTGTGATATTCATTCCATAATCACCTAAAACATTGTTCTGCTCACATAAAACAAATGCTCCTTTACAAGAATTTGATGATTGAAAACCAATGGCAGGAGTAGTCATACTGCCTGATCGTTCTTGTATAAATGAAGGGCCTTCTTTAATATTTAAACGAGGCACATCAGTAATGATGGGTGCTTTATCAATTCCCCAATCGCGAGGATCAAGTAATTTGGGACTATATGCCAAACGACGAGACTCAAAACGATTGCCATTATACGCTGCCCCAGGCAATAATACATAATTATCTGAAGACCATTGACTCATTTCAAACTCAACAGCTACAGCACTTTTAGGTACTGTGCCTTTTACAAGACGAAAGACACTTGTTATTAAATAACTATTTACATCACTCTGATATAGACTTGCGTTTGTGTCAACTTCCCACTCAGCACCAAATACCAAATCACTAATGTGGGTTGTCTTCTCAGCATTATTCACAATTACAGTACCAATCATTTTATTACATAAATCGTAATCATAATGATTAATTCTATAACGCAAATTGCAATTATTTTTTCTGAGCCATGTATTTATATCCATATTTGACATATTAAAAAATGCATTAAAAATCGGAATTAATCGCTTCATGCAAATATATTCCTTTCTATAAAACAATTGCTGTAAAAGCAATAACAAAAAAGGCGCAGTATAATGCTGCGCCTTTTTGTTATTGTTTTATCACCTGATCAACATACTTCCCGCTACTTGTCTCAATACGAATCCAATAAAAGCCTGGACTTATACCGTTCAAATCGAGACGTAAATTGCTTAAACCATCTGATTTATAATTCTTATCAATTAATATGCGCCCCATTTGGTCATTGAGTAGAATTCGTAAATCACCATAATCGCTTGCTGGCAATTCTATAAATAACTCATTTTTAGTAGGATTTGGATATATTTTCAATGCTTTATTGCGCGACAGTTCATTTATGCCTAAGAACGGATCGGCCTTTGCGGAAGAATCTGAACAGCCATTTGCAGTAGTTACACGCACCCAAACCATACGATCAAGATTTGACATTTTTGCACGATAAATACTATCAGTTGCTCCGTTAATAATGAGAATAGAATTATACCATTGGTAACTATAGCCACTACCAGAAGGACGTGCATATAACGTATCATGATGCATAACAACGACGGCATTCTCAAAAGATTCGAAAGCTACACGTAAAGTATCTGAAATAAAAATAGTATCATTTCCTGTATTTGCAGTAATGCCCATCACTTTCACCAGCAATTTTGCAATACCTTTGTAACTACTATTCCATTTTATATCAACCGCAGTATCGGCAATCAAAGCCGTAATTGAGCCGGCATTTGAGGGATAAATACTCCATAAATAATTATTTACACCAGACTTGTTGGCTGTATAACGTAGCTTTTGACCAACACAAGCTATGGTATCCCCAATGGGCTTATTAAGCGCCAATACATCAAGCGTATCAAGCACAAAAAGCGTTGCGGGGGTACTATATATTGCTGAATCACTTGCTATAAGCTGAATACGATGTTTACCAAGAGCTGTAATAGCGGGGATAGTAATATTAACCGTTCCTGAGGAGTTGCCAGTTAATATGCCTATAACTGTAGATGTATTAAAGGTTCCTGTATTATCAGAGAGCAGAACACGAAACTCGTTTGAAGCGCTCAATGAATAATTAGATGGCAGTATAAAATTAACCGCATACGCTTTGTTTTTCGCAACAACTGAAGGAGAAGACGTAATGCGAAGTTTTGCAAATAGATCGAGTTTAGCAAACAAGGCAGATTGACTATTAATCTGATCATCGCCCCAAGAAGGCACATTGAGCGTTGCAACATCAAAGCCAGAGCCAGAATGATAGCCAACAGCATATAAATGACGACCTGAAATTAACAAACGATTAATATGCGTATTATTCCCCCCTTCGCCATTTAATGGATCCCATTCACCAGTAATCAGTGAGCTGTAGTAGATATTATTAAGATCACTATTATAAATGCGCACAAAATTATTTGCCGATGCCACGGAATCCATGCTCATGTCACGATCGGGTTTTATCATTTTTTGATATGCGTCAATAGTAGTAATGGTACGTTCGCCATAACAAGCAACATAAACATTGCCGCTTGTATCTACTTTCATATCGTGACAAACCGTTTTACCGATATTTGAATTAGCACGATTCGGATCAGCCCAGCCATCAAGATTTGGATCGCCCAATAAACTATCTGACGTTCTATAATTTGAACGATACTCGGCAATATATGTTGAACGACGAATAGACAAAGTATCTAAATCAAACTTACCCAACCAACTGTATTCTGTTTCGTTAAACAATCCTGTATATCTATTTTTAAAGCCATGACCTCCCGGATTTGCAATCAATTTATTGCCTTCCCAAAAATTATTAACGGCTGTATCATAAGTTCGTCCGAGCACAACTAACTTATCATTTTTATAATCAATAGCTAATTTATCAATCAGTTGAGCAGCCTGACTAATGCGGGCATCAGTCTGATAGGTGCGCGCCCACCAATTAATTTTACCACTATCATTCATAGCAACAACAAACGATTCAAGATCGATTAGAGCGCCATTAATACAGGGAAAATTATTATAAAAACTATATTGCCATGCACCATTTGAAATACCCATGGTAGCACCAAAATAGACGTTATTATTTCGTCTATCTATAGTAATATCGCCAATGCGAGCAGTATTCATTTGTCCAGATGCTGGATTATGATCATACACCCCATTGCCTATAATTGAATTAAGTTGTGTAGGATAATTTACAGGATCATAGAATGGATATTTATAAATATAATCATAAGGAAGATTGCCTGCTTTACGTTGATTCCCGTTTTCGTCTGTATTTACTACCAACATTCCAGCTTTATCAAGTGAGCGAATAGCACGACCAGCAGTTCCACCATGTTTAAACATATAACTACTTATTATACTATCAGGTTTTACGGTTCTGAAAGCGATAGAATCGGCACCTGTTTTATCTACAAAATGTAATCGTAATTTAATTGAGTCACTTGCTAAAGGATGAAACAAGGTAGTATCTACAAAATTTAATGATGATTTTGAATCATAGGCATTGGAATCATACGAATAGAAAAAATCCTGATAAAAGGCATCGGGCATATAATCCTGTGCGCCATTTGCTTTTAAACGAAGAATTCGAACCCATTTGCTGTGAGTAAATTCAGTACGTTCAACATACACTACCCGGCCGAGGTTATCAACATCCCAAGGTTGTTCTATACGATGGTGTGACTCATAGTTATAATAACAGAATTGATTGAAATTATCTATATCATTTGCAATCACATATTTTAGCCAATCACATTTTGCTGGAACCCCATTCAAAAAATTCTTATCTAATTTAGCAATAAAATATCCTTTGGCTGAATCATTACGACACTTGCCCGAAATATACAAAGAGCCTGTTGCCTCACCTATTTTTGAATTAGTCCGTATCTTATAAATATTCTCAACAAGACTATCAGGTATAATAATACAATGAGAAACGGTTTTCATATCTTTAGTCATGTGCAAAATAAAACCGGTTGTCTTATCCGGAAAAGAATCCTTCTTAAGCGACTTCGTTTGCATAACTGTAGGAACAACACCAGTCCATGATAAATTACCCTGTGTTTCACCTGCAATTAAGAATGTTCCATCCGACAACTCCATAATGTCATTAAACTTAAGACTGTCATTAATAGCACCCTTCGAATAAGTAACTATGTCTTGCGCTGACAAAATCATTGTCATAAATGACAAACAAAAAACAAAGTAAAAATTTTTCATACTTAAAATATTTTATTGATTGTGAATAAATTTTTATATTAAATCTTATTGTATACTGTCATTTCATAAAACTCTGTGACCGATCTGTTTTTATCTTACCATCTCTTCGTCTAAACGCTTCATTCTAATACAGCGAATTATCAATAATATATATAGCCTTTCGCTTATTAATTGAACCATCTATCCAACTTATCTTTTTTACAATGTTAGCAATATTAGCTCCAACTTTTACTTGATCACCTATTTTAAGCAAAGACTGCCCACTAGTTGTAGTATACACACCATCAAGCATATTAACCGATGCTACGTTACCAATATTATGTGCACCCCAATAATCAAGCATAAACTGCATCATCGCATCTGTAATTAAAACATTATCGGCTCTGTTTTTATATACCCATTGCTTATCAAAATCAACACTAGAGAAGGCTGCGGTATATTTAGCTAATACAATATTATTATAAGGCACAAACATAGTACCCTCCCACCATCCACTACCATAGAAATTATTTCTAGCAGTGCTTAAGGAATAACTCGGATCAAATCCATTCATACCTGCTTTAACCTGGCTATTAACACCAAGCATTGACAATACTCCATCAGCTCGAAAAGCTTTTATTGGTTCAACAGTTCCATACATGCTATCAGGTGTTGAGAAATGTGCATCGAGTTTATACACAATACCATTTCCGACTAAAACAGAATCGGGCCGGCCGTTTGGTAATCGTAAAATTTTACAACGTTTGAGAAATGCTTGAGAAAACTGTTGTATTTGACCAACATCAGACGTTGTTGTATTTATTGAGATGTTGCCCCAATTCATTTCCATAGCAAGACCCGTACCTTTATCAAGCGCAGATAAGCTATCAAAAGGAATACGGCGGCGTTCACTTTTCAGTTTAACGCCATCACTTAAAATTAAGGAACCTATAAGTTGACCTGCAATTTCCTGAGTTACATCATCAATTGAATATACAATAGCATTACCAGCAGGAATGCGATCAAGCATTACATTAAAAGTACCGTTAGGAACAGCAAAAAAAGTAAACTCCCAATCAGCATCATTAAAGCCTTTGTTATTATAGGTCCTGCCACTATCAATATTAGCCCAAAAAGAAGACTTTTTTGCGAGGGCATACAAATCGCTATATTCATTATTATATTTAAGATAACTTCCAAGCGTATTGTACACTTTAGGAGCCGCAACATCAATATGAATGGTCCCCGTAAACGCATCACTTGAATTTAGCTGAGTAATTTTAAAATCAATTTCTGCTGTAGTAACGACTCTTGAATAAAATGAAAACCGTATATATCCATTTTCATTTCTTCCTTGAACAGGCTTTTTTAACAATACCAAATCACCACCGCCAGTATGTGTAAATTCAATATCGGCAAAACCTGCAGGAGTATTAATATTTACAATTTCTACAAATTCACTTTCATCAGGCAAAAAATTATAGTCTACAATTGCAAAGCCAGGGTCGCTAAAATCTCCCTTTTTCTCTTTGCATGATATACCAATTAAGGATATACAAAACAGTATTAAAAATATTTTTTTCATCTTTTTTATAAAAAAAATTATAAGTTCAATTTATAATGCTCTAGATTTCTCATCCTATAGACTGTTCATTACTATCTCACAGATTTGGATTTCTCAAAACCTCCTCTTCAGGAACACTCCAATATAGCAAACTGCTATTCCATGGCAATGAGTTGCGAGAATGAATCACATGTGGATTCGTTCCTGGATCACCTGCAGGGATATCCATACGTAATGCCTTTAAATAGTTTATTCGCTTGCCTTCAAAGGCCATTTCTCTTCGGTATTCACGAACTATATCTGCAATCGAATAGAATGATTTTATTTCTACCGACAATCCTGCTCTACTTAAAATAGCATCCATATCAGTTTTAGGATTTCCTAAACTACTAGCCAAAATTGTTGCACGGAGCAAACGTAATTCACCAATACGCATCAATGGGGTATTAATATTAGCCTGCGGAGACGTATTATCAACACGCACACCATTCTTTACATTATATCCATAAAATAAAGTGCTATCACTATTATTACCTGCATAACCTGCAAACATATTCGCCCAGATCACAGGGATTGTTGCCGTCTTGAAATAATCCGTGCCTATTGTTTTGTCATTTGCTGGAGGCAGATAAACATATAACTGTAAATACCTTAAATCGTAAATACTATCATTATCTGTAACTGATGAAGGAATTCTCCACCCAGCATCATCAAGAAAGGCTCTACTAACAGGAAACATACGCGATTTAGGATCGGCACCTGTTAATGGTGACTTATTTGGCATAAATGTTTGTACAACTTTTTGGTTTTTCCATTCACTATTAATATACTCCCAAACAATTTCATTTGAGACAGTAGCAGTAGGTGTTGAAAGCCAATTATTTTTAGGAGCACCTAAAACATAGTTCGAGTTTGTAATTACCATATCCATTTGTTCAAGTGCTAATTGCCAGGCACGCTTTCCCTTATAATATGTATCTTTCCCCATTTGAAAATATACACGAGCTAAAAGAAATCGAGCGGCATCTTTTTTAGCACGCCCGCTTGTAGCGTAATAAACTGGATGATTTAATGCAGGATCATACGATTCAGGTAATAATTCAATGGCTTTTATAAGATCGTCCACAATAAAGTCATATACTTCACCCAGCGTGCTGAGACTCTGCCCCACTCCACTTATTGCAGCCTGTTTTTTTAGAATTATTGCAGGCTGACTAATAGTACTTGCATCATAAGGAGGAGCAAAAAAACGCACCAGTTCAAAATGTGCAAACGCTCGTAAAAAATGTGCCTCACCTAAAATCCTATTAAGTTGATCTTTTTTTGAATCTGAAATAATACCATTTTGCTCAACCCATGAAATAGGTATGCTTGCAGAATTTGCTAACTTATATCCAACCTCCCAAACAGAGTTACATAATGTGATAGTATTAACACTTGTTTGACGAAGATAGATGCTAAGATAATCAGCTGAAACATATGGATTATCAGCCAACACAGAAACATCATCACTCATCATGGTATAAACTGATGAAGGACTATCTTGAAGAGCGTTATGATCAGATGATAGAATAAAATATGCCCCTGATACCAATTTATCAAGATCATCTGTACTTCTAATAGCTGACACTTGGGTTGATTTAGGCTCAATATCTTTAAGCCATTTTGTGTCGCATGAACTTACAAGCAACAACAATAAAATACTAATACAAATTTCTAAAAGTCGTTTCATGAATCTATAGAGCTTAAAATTTTAAATCAATACCAGCATAAAAAGAGCGTACTAAAGGAATACTATACTGCGAAATATAAGCGGACGACATGTTTGAACCTATGTTTACTGTTTCAGGATCATAACCTTTATAAGATGTGATGGTGAATACATTGTTAGCTGAGATAAAAACTCTTGTACTGTTTAAATGCATTTTAGATGTTATTGTCTTTGGGATATTCACTCCCAAAACAATACTTCGCACTCGCAAAAAATCACCTCTATGTAAGAAACGCGTGGTATGCGTACCCATAGCTGCAGTACCATCTGCGGTTAAAGGAGATTGCTGATTACCCCAACGTAACATAGGATATTTTGCATCCGTATTTTCTAGTGTCCAACTATCATCATATATAGCCTTCAAAACATTATTCTCACCCGTATTTATATATGACAGTTTTTCTTCCGCCGCATCATAAATATAATTCCCACCCTGATAGGTCATCTGAATACTCAAATCAAATATTTTATATGTAAACGTATTTGTAATGCCACCAAACCAAGTAGGAAGGCCCGATTTATTATCCAGGATGACTTTATTCTTATCAATATTTATGGTAGTAGCTCTTACTTTATTTCCTGTTCTTTCATATATTCCATCCAACTTCTTTTCTTGATCAATCTCATAAATAATTTCATAACCAGCCTCATCAATACCTGCATATTCTGCTAAATAATAGGCACCGAGTTTGCTACCAACTCGCACCACATTATCACCTTCAACGATTCCTTCTGGCGAAGAATTTAGCTCCTCATTTAAGCTAAGAATCTTATTTACATTGGTTGTGAAATTAAATCGCGTAGTCCATTTAATCCCTTTATTTTTATCTCTATTTATACTCACCAAGTCGATCTCTATTCCTGAATTATTCATAGTGCCAACATTATAATACGAACTCGACTCCTCTGCAACACCTATAGATAATGGAATTGGAGTATTTAAAATCATATCATGTGTATTTTTATTATAATATGTAATTGAACCAGATACTCTATTTTTATATAATCCATAATCAATACCAAGATCAAATTCTTCAACCTTCTCCCATCTAAAATTTGAATTTCCAATATGCGATAAAATCATACTTGATGATCCTACATAACTTGGCCAAAGGGCATATCCTATTGAATAGATATTAGGAGGCGACTGGTCATTACCTACAATACCATAACTCACCCTTAATTTAAGATGATTAATTTCAGGTTTCCCCTTCATAAAATTTTCTTCACTTATAAGCCAACCACCCGAAAAAGCTGGGAAAAGATATGCCCAATTACTTGAGTCAAATTTGGTTGAACGATCGTAACGCAAACTTCCCTCAAGTAAATAACAATTTTTTAACTTATAATTAAAACGGCCGAAATAACTTCCAAATTTATAATGATCATCAACTCCGCCAATAGCTGTTATTACATCTTGTATGCCCGCACCATCATTCTGAAATTCGCCTAATTCCATAGCGTTACTCACATCGTTCTCAGCACGCAACATTTTCGTTCTCACATATTCAGAGTTCCGCTCATTACCAATAGTAGCACCTACATCATGATTGCTTCGTATTTTTCGTGCATAATTAACATAATAATTACGCGTTAAAACCATTCGCGTCGAGGTATTATCATAGGCTAAGGGATTTGGCTCATTATCTTTAGTTCTTAGCATGCCTGAAATCCACCGTGATTCATCATTAACAAGATAATCCAAAGATACTTCAGCATGAAGTTTCAAATACTTAATTGGCATAATTTCCAAATAATTATTTGACATAATTCTATTTTGAGTGAGTTCATCTTTTATCTCATTCCTATCAGTTGAAGCTACAATATTGCGTCCTGAACGGGGATCAAAATAATTACCGTCATCATCGTAAATAGGAAAATATGGCAACGCCCTATAATTTGCGGCCCAAAATCCACCAATAGTTCCTTTATCATTCTTTCCTCCAGCATTATTTGTAACTGAATTACCCGTTATTGGCTTCACATTACCAGTATAACTATATGATGTTTTGGATCCCACACGAGCAAACTCATTTATTTTATAGTCGGTATTTGATCTTATATTAAATTTTTTAAATTCGTTTCCAATGGCAATACCTTTCTCTTCTTTTAAGCCTAATGATAGATATGAACTCACATGATCATTTCCGTTGCTTATAGAGAGATTCGCTTCATCACTTCTTCCTATTTGTAAATACTCTTTTACGTAATCAACATTGGTATACATTGCACGCAAGCGACTCCAGTCTGTTAAGCCCAAATAAGTTGAGGCGGGTTTCATTGTACCTGTAATAGGATCATCGCTACCAGTCTGTCCTATATTAAAAGCAGCTTGATCAGTCATACTTAATAATTCTCTATTATCGGCAAATTGCAACTTGTGTGCTGGCGTAGTAAGACCTCTTCTATAATTAAATGATAACTCAGGCTCTCCTTTTTTGCCTGCTTTAGTAGTAATTATAATAACACCATTCGCTCCCCTCGATCCATATATAGCCGTAGCTGATGCATCCTTCAGAATGGTCACACTTTCAATATCATTCGGATTAATATCAGAAAGAAAGTTTTGGCCATTATTCCCCGATCCTCCAGATTGTTCAGTTCCTGCACCTCCTTCATCTCCTGTGATATACATACCATCAATAATATAAAGGGGGGTACTACCACTCGATACGGAATTTACTCCACGAATAAGCGTCCTAGCCACTGCCCCAGGCACGCCAGATGTTTGTGAAACTTGAAGCCCTGATGACATGCCCTGCAAACCTGCACTAACTGATGATATTCCTTCTACAGGCAAATCACTAAAATTCACTTTTGATATTGCTCCTGTTACGTCCTTCGCTTTCTGCATACCATATCCACGAACAACCACTTCATCAAGACTACTTGCTTCACTTTCAAGAATAACATTTAAAAATTTTCGCCCTCCAACCGTAAACTCTTGAGGCAGATAACTTACAAAAGAGAATACAATAATATCTTTGGATGTAAGACTGTTGATGGTATAAGAACCCTCTTCATCAGTTACAACACCACGTGTGGTTCCTTTAATAACAACATTTACGCCAGGCATTCCACCTGAACCCTCAGCTTCAATTACTTTACCTGTCAAAGTCAGCTCCTGCGCAAAAATCAGGGAGTTGCAAACAAAAAAGAAAAATAATAGGATACTTTTTTTATAACGAATCATTGTTTAGGGTTTTGCTTTTTTATTTAATGCATTGCAAAATAGAAAATATATGAATTACAAAGCGTATTTTTCTTTACTCATTTCTTTTCATACTTATATCAATTTGATATTCAATATGCTTATAAAAATATAGCGTATCTGATCTTAATCTCATCTATATTTATCCAAAGATTTTTTTTTATGATTATGACCACCTTTACTCTGTTTAAAAAACCTTATTTATGACAAAAATTGCCTTAATTGATTATTTTTGTTTCAAACAATAAATACATACATTAATGAAGAAATACGTTGATATTCGCTACAATAACAGTCCAAAAGATGTTAAAACCTATGACACCAATAAATTACGCGAGGAATTTCTAATACAAAACCTCATGGTGAAAGACCAACTAAGCATCATCTATACATACTACGACCGAATGATTATAGCTGGTGCTGTGCCTGTAAGCGACTCTATAAAACTTGAATCCATTGATATTCAGAAAACAGAATTTTTTCTCTTACGTCGTGAAATGGGGGTAATAAACGTTGGTGGCAAAGGCAAAATTATTGTTGATGGCAATGCCTATGATCTTGATTACAAAGACGCACTATATGTTGGGCTTGGTGCTAAAGAGGTCTTTCTAAGCAGTTATGATGCAGCAAACCCTGCTAAATTTTATATAAATACCTGTTTAGCTCAAAATAAATATCCCAATAAAGTTATCCGCAGAAATGAAGCAAACCCAGTACCAATGGGTGATCATAAAAATGTTAATGTTCGTGTAATCAATCAATACATTGTACCAAGTTTGGTAAAAACCTGCCAGTTAATGATGGGACTTACCGAAGTGAAAGAGAATAGTGCTTGGAACACCATGCCCTGCCATCTGCATGAATTAAGAATGGAAGCCTATTATTATTTTGAAATCCCTGCCGATCAAGCAGTCTGTCACTTTATGGGTGAACCACAAGAAACACGTCATATATGGATGCATAATGATGAAGCTGTTTTATCTCCTCCATGGAGTATACACAGCGCTGCTGGAACAACAAATTATTGTTTCATATGGGGCATGGCAGGCAGTGACAGTGAGGTAGATGTGATACCAACGAATCAATTAAAATAACTATTCGCTTCGGCAAGATGAGATATCCAAATATTATATAAAACCAATTTAAAAAAAGATATGGAAAAAACATCAAACCTTCCTTATGTTAATGTACCTGAAACAGTAGGTGCAGCGCCTGATAGAGCGCAAGTTGAGAAAGCTACGATTAGTTTAGCTGATTGGATTATTAGACACACATCGTATCAATTTGTTAACCTAAAGACTGGTGAAACATTTACAGATAGTAGCAATCTCCCTATATCTCCTGACATTAAGATGAAGAGTTTGCTTAACGATTGGAAGTATTGGAATGGTGTTATTCATCTATCTTTTTACGAATTAGCCGCAATATTAAACGACAAAAAATATATTGAATATGCGAAGAAGAATTACGAATTCATCTTCAAAAACTTGCCTTGGATTAAAAAAATGTTTGATGCCCACATACCCGGTGCCAGTGCTCATCAATATTTCCGCCTCGACCGATTAGATGATTTTGGAGCTATTGCTGCAGGTTTATTTCATATTTACAAAATAGATCCTCGTCCTGAATACAAAGAATATCTTGATAAAACCATAGACTATATTGCAAATAAACAAGATCGTTTAAGTGATGGTACATTTTGTCGCAATCGCTTTGGCTATACCTCTCTTTGGGGCGATGATTTATACATGAGCGTTCCATTTTTGGTACGTGCATGGCAATACAATAATGATAAAAAACACTTAGAGGATGCCGTAAACCAAGTTGTTAATTTCAGAAAATATTTATACAGACCAGAAAATGGTATCTATTATCACTACCGTATAATGCAAGAAGGGCATCCTGGTGTTGCACACTGGGGGCGCGTTAATGGATGGATGATTGTTGCACAATGCGAGTTATTAAATGTACTACCTAAAGATCATCCAAAACGCGATGAGCTTATTGGAATAATAAAGGAACATGTTATTGGTCTATCACGTTTTCAAACTGCCAACGGTATGTGGCGTCAATTGCTTGACAAGGCTGACATTTGGCTCGAAGCATCTTGTACCGCTATGTTTACTTATGCGGTTGCAAAAGCCGTAAACGAAGGTTGGATTAGCGATATCTACGCATCCATAGCCGTGAAAGGATGGAATGGCTTGGTAAAAGAATGCATACAGGCCGATGGATATTTTGATAAAGTTAGTACTGGTTTTAATTTCAAACAAGATCTTTGTTTCTACTACAACATTCCTATTGAACCAGGAGGTGACCATGGTATTGGCGCTGCAATAATGGCTGGCAACGAAGTAATGAAAATGAAAGAGTATAGAGATTGTGTTTGGTGCTAAAACATGAATATAAAATAATTTATTCTAATCAAGCGTGGAGAATAAATAGATAGAAAAACCCAACACGCATTAAGTCAGAAAATTATAAACCTTATAAAAACGAAAACATGTTTGGATTATCAATTTGGGACATCATCGTAATTGTGCTTTACCTGAGTATCATTTTTACGATTGCTTTTATTTCAATGCGTAAAATAAAAAGCCAGGAAGATTACTTCATGGGTGGACGAAAGTTCAGTAAACTAGTACAAATTTTCTCTGCATTCGGTCAGGCAACCTCAGCAGATACGGGACCATCAGTAACAACGACTACCGCCAATAACGGTGCATCAGGTATATGGAGCGCGCTTATGATGCTTTTTGCTACCCCTTCGTATTGGTTTACTGGTGTATGGTATCGCCGTATGCGATTACTTACAATGGCTGATTATTTCTCAGAACGTTTTGGCTCAAAAAGCTTATCAATTGTTTACAGTTTGCTCGCCAGCATTAGTTTAATGATTCTATTATCTGTTGGTTTTATTGGTATTACCAAAACGGTAATGATAATGACGCCCAAACCAGTTGCTGAATATTCAATTTCAGAAAAAGCCGAATATGAAAAGGCGCTTAAACTTGATGCCCTTGAGAAAGCTAATTATGCAATTTTAACTCTGGATGAAAAAACCGAGCTTGCCGAATTGCAATTAGAAAAACCAGACAAAAATTTCTCGCATGTTAACAAAGCATTTTTCATTTGGTTAATGGTACTTATTGTAGTTTCATTTACCGTAATAGGAGGACTTGAAGCAGCGTTTAAAAGTGATGTAATGCAAGGGATCTTCATCCTTTTACTTTCAGTAATACTAGTGCCATTTGCACTTTACAAAATAAACATAATACATGGAAGTCACGGTATAATGGGTGCTTTACGCACTATACATGAACAATTACCCGAATCGTTTTTTGAGGTATTTGGCTCACCTTACACCATCGATTTTACATGGTATTACATTATTGCTATTTCATTACTTGCAACAATAAATGTGGCAGTTGGTCCAAATCAGCTTGTTGCAACTGGTTCTGCAAAGAATGAATATATTGCACGTTGGGGTTTTACTTTTGGTACATACCTTAAACGTATTGCTATTGTGTTTTGGGGATTCACAGCACTTGCATTAACTGTACTTTATAAAAACTCCCTACAAGATACGGATAAACTTTGGGGATTTGCCGCACGCGATCTTCTCGACCCAATGAACTTTGGTTTTATTGGACTACTTATAGCATCGTTACTTGCAGCATTACTTGCCACCTCAAGTATGATGATGATAACGACAAGCGGTTTGTTAACAAATAATATTTATAAGCATATTTGGCCCGGAAAATCAGAGAAGCATTATGTTACCGTTGGACGCTTTCTTGGTACCGTTGTTGTATTTGGAGCAGCCCTTATGGTATTAAATTCTGACAGTATTTTAAATCAGTTAAAAACCAATTGGGAATTTAGTATCATTTATTCATCGGCACTTTGGCTCGGAGTATTATGGCGACGCACAAATCGTATTGCGGTATGGGCTGCATTAGTTGTAACGTTTGTAGTGCTTTATGTAATACCTTTATCATTGCCCTTAATTAAATCAGATATTCGCAGTAATGAATTTCTTTTGAAACGCACAAATGAAGTTATTGAAGAACGTGTATATACAGCACGAGCACATGATGTAATACAACGCAATCAAGAAATTGAGAAATGGGAAACATTAAATGCTGAGAGTAAGACTACCGAAGTATGTCCTGTAACAATTACATTAGGAGAAAAATTCACCAAGCAATATCGTCAACCTCAAAAATCAATCTTCTGGCCACAAGGCATTGAAGTTAGAGAAGACGGCTCATTAATTGGAAAAGGAACACTCAGTGTTGATTTAGTTATTGCAGAGGTTATGGGAATGCGATTAAAAGAAAATAAATATGCACAAAATGAAACTATCCGTGTATTTTTGCGCTTGTTATTTCCATTCCTCTTAACTATTATCATTAGTTTACTAACCCGACATCCAGCTAAAGAGGCTGCTAATCTTGACTATTTCTACGCCAAAATGAAAACCCCCGTTACAGGCGATCTAGAGGAAGATGAAAAGGCTTTACGTCTATCTAAAGAAAAACCAAAACGTTTTGATGATACATTGCTTTTCCCGAATACCCAATTGCAGTTCTGTCGTTGGTCGCGTGAGGATTCATCAGGCTTTATTATTAGCGTTGGTATGGTAATAGGAATCTTAGCTTTATTATGGTTCCTAGTTAATTTAGGAGGGAAAATTGGGTAAATTATAATTAAACAACATTATGCAATAAAAAGCCGGATCTAATTCCGGCTTTTTATTATGAATAAAACAGTCACTGAAATCAATTCCACAAATTTAAGATACATCCCTTTAAAATAATTCATATCTTTATTAAGATTACCAAGGCACTTAGGCTTCATTTTACTTCAATAATCCGCAAAAATTCTAGCATAATGAATTATCAGGATAAATCCAAAGAAGAACTCATCAAAGAGTTAAATGATTTGAAGCAAGAAAATATGTCATTAAAAGAATTACTAAAAAATGATATCACTAAACATAATTCGATAAACAAAGATCTACTAGAGATTATAGATAAGAATCCCATTTCAGTACAGATCTTGAATATGGAAGGCTATTCCATTCATACAAATGCTGCGCATACTAGACTATTTGGTTCTACTCCTCCTGCAGACTATTGTGTATTTAAAGATTTACATTTATTAAAACAGGGATTTGGTGATTTCTTCGAAAGGATTAAAAAAGGGGATATTTTAAAATTCCCGGAATCATATTATAATGTGCATGATATTGACCCATCCTTCCCTGATAATCCACTTTGGGTTAAAGCGATTGGGTATGCAATACATGACCAAACTGGAAAACCGAATAAGATTGTATTAACACATGAGGATATAACTATTCGCAAACAAACAGAGACTCATCTTTTAGAATCTAAAAAGATGATAGAACTCGTAATAAATAGCATACCTCAATTTATATTTTGGAAGGATTGTAATTCGGTATTTCTCGGTTGTAATGAAAATTTTGCACATGTTGCAGGATTGAAAAACGCAAGCGAAATTGTCGGAAAAACAGATTATGATATGGCCTGGAGAAAAGAAGAGGCTGATTTTTTTATTGAAGCTGATAAAAAAGTAATTAATACTGGAATAGCACAATATCATATCATTGAGTCACAATTACAAGCAGATGGAAAACAAGCTTGGCTGGATACCAATAAAACTCCCATGTATGATAACACGGGGAAAATCATTGGAATATTAGGAACTTTTGAAGATATAACAGAACGAAGGCAAGCCGAAATAAAACTCCGAGATAACGAATTGTTTCTACAAGGTGTTTTAGATAATTTTCCGGGGATTGTATTTTGGAAAGATCTGCAACTTAATTATCTAGGAAGTAATCATGCAAATGCAATAGGAGCTGGCTTTAATAACTCAACTGAAATGATTGGCAAAAGTGATTTTGATATGCCATGGGCAAAAACCGAAGCTGAAAATTACCGTTCTAATGATCGCATTGTTCTTGAAAGCGGTCAAGCTAAATTGCATATTATAGAAATGATTCATCAAGTTAACAATCAAATAAAATGGCTTGACACATGTAAGACTCCACTTAGAAATTATTCGGGCGAAATAATTGGCATACTCGGTGTATCAAATGACATAACCGAACTCAAACAGGCAGAGATAATTTTGCAAGAAAAAAATGAAGAGATAGAAGCACAAAATGAAGAGTATGCTATTATTAATGAAGAACTAAATCAAATAAACGAAGAATTAATTAATGCTAAACAGAAAGCAGAAGAAAGCGAAGAGAAATTCAGATTAATGCTTAAAAATTCAAATGATGCCTTTGTATTAATTAATGAACTTGGAGAACAATATTATATCAGCGATGCTGCAACAAGAGATACAGGTTTTAGTATTGATGAATTAAACGGACCTATTCAAAATGCTATTTATCCTGACGATTTGAATATCGTGTTAGAGGGATGGAATAGAGTATTAAATAATAAGGACGAGACTGTTCGAATACAGTATCGCCATAAACATAAATACAAAGAATACATTTGGTACGAAGCGGTTGCTCAAAATTTCTTTCACAATCCTGCAATAAAAGCTGCTGTTGTAAATGTTCGAGATATTACAGCTATAAAAGAAAATGAAAAAGAATTACAAACTGAAAAAAAGAAAGCAGAAGAAAGTGATCGACTTAAAACCGCATTTTTACAAAACATGAGTCACGAAATTCGTACTCCAATGAATGCTATTATGGGCTTCTCTAGTTTACTTGTTCAAAATCATGAAAACAAAGAGAATCTTGAAAAATTCTCAAAAATAATAAATCAACGATGCAGTGACTTACTTGACATTATAAACGATATACTTGATATCTCTAAAATAGAATCGGGACAATTAACGGTTAATAATGAAGACTGCAATATTGTTGAATTGTTTACTGAATTAAATTTATTCTTTTGTGAACTTAAAATACGTATTGACAAACAACATCTCAACTTAAATTTTCAAATTGAAAAAAAATCAATTTACCCAGTAATTCTTACAGATAAAGTAAAACTTAAACAAATATTAATCAACTTAATTGGTAATGCATTAAAATTCACTGAAAACGGCTCTATTGAATGTGGTTGTAAACTGAATGATCATCAACTTGTTTTTTATGTTTCTGATACAGGAATTGGTATTCCGTTTGCAAAACAAGAAATAATATTCGAGCGTTTTTCTCAATTGCATAATTATTCCTCTAGAAAAGTTGGAGGCACCGGATTGGGTTTATCGATTGTAAAAGGATTAGTGCATTTATTAGGTGGGAATATTTGGCTTGAATCAGAAATAGAAAAAGGATCAAAGTTTAACTTCTCTATTCCATACATTACGAGCGATTCATCTCAATCTGAACCTGAAATAATTCCACAAAACCATACTTATAATTTTACAAACAAAACCATCCTCATAGTTGAACACGACCTATTCAATACTATATATCTTAAAGAAATACTTATTAAAACAGGCTTAAATATCATTACGGCTGAAAATGCTAAAGACGCAATAAAAATAGCAGTATCACATGCTATTGATGTAATATTAATGGATATTGGCTTACCAGATATGAACGGATACGATGTAACAAAAAAAATAAAACAACATAAACCGAATATAAAAATAATTGCACTAACAGCCTATGCTTCTGAAGATGAAAAACGAAAAGCCTTCTATGCTGGCTGTGCTGATTATATAAGCAAAGCAACTAAACGAAATGCACTATTAACACTAATTAACAAATACCTTAATATAAATTAGTACCCATGGAGGTAAATTCTTTACCAATCCCACGAGACTTTTTACGTCTCACTTCTATAGTCTAAATGCTATTAAAAGCATCTTCTAATTGTGGTTTAATATAGCTCTTTGCTCTTTAAGGAGCTTATTCCACTTAATTACACAATCACTCAGCATCACAAGAACCATAAGAATAATAAAGCCCGAAATTATCGCCAAAGCGTAATCTTGTTTTGGAATATAATTATTAAGAATATTTTGCACCCCAGCAGTAACTGTTGTAACAGCCAAAAATACAAGGGGAATACCCGTTACCCAACTATACTTTAATTTTCCTGTTCGAATGAGAAAAGTAGTACCAATAGCAAGCGCCATAGTTGCTAATAATTGATTAGCAGTACCAAACAATGGCCAAATGGTTGACACACTACCACCATATACAAGATATCCCCAAGCAAATGAAATTAAAGCTCCGCTGAAAATTATGCCTGGCCACCAATTCATGTCGTTTAAACGTTTATAAAATTTCCCACCCATTTCTTGAATTAGAAAACGTCCAACACGTGTACCAGAGTCAATTGTAGTAAGAATAAATAATGCTTCAAACATAATGGCAAAATGATACCAATAGCTCGCGAGATATTTCATGAAAGGAATTTTTGAGAAAATACTAGTCATACCAACAGCCAGCGATACAGCACCACCAGGACGACCAGCAACATTTTCACCAATCATTGCATTTAGTTGAGGTAATTCTTTAACCTTATTAATTCCCTCCGGAAGCTTTGCAAAAACTTCAGGTGAAGTATTGATGGCATAGTAGTCACCAGGATAAAGATGCGTTGCAGCAATAAGAGCAATAAGTGAAAGGAATGATTCTATTAGCATTCCACCATATCCAACAGGAAAAATATCACGTTCATTATTAATCATCTTTGATGTAGTACCACTTGAAATTAATGAATGAAATCCAGATATAGCACCACAAGCAATGGTAATAAACATAAATGGCCAAACTTTACCCGGAATGATTGGACCACCACCATTAACAAAATCAGTAATAGCGGGCATTTGAAGAGTTGGATGAACAAATATTACACCAAGCGCAATTAACACAATGGTACCTACCTTCATGTAACTACTTAAATAACCCCTAGGTGCTAATAATAGCCATACAGGCAATATTGCAGCAAAGAATCCATACACACAAAGTATGATAGTGAGTTGTTTTCGATCAAAAGTTAACCAGCTTGCAAAAGAGGAATGTTCAATATATGGACCAGCAATAATTCCTCCAAGAACCAAAAGTACTCCTATAATTGTTGCCTCCTTAATTTTATTTGGACGTAAATATTTCAAATAAATTCCAACAAAAATAGCAATTGGAATAGTAACACCTACACTAAATGTACCCCAAACACTATCATACAATGCATTTATTACAGCAATCGCAAGACCAGCCATCGCTACAATAAGTATAAGTAGGATTGCAATTGATGTAATATATCCACTAACAACACCCAATTCGTTTTTTGCAATCTCAGCAAGTGAACGCCCATCGTGACGTACTGAGGCAAATAAAATTACGACATCATGCACAGCACCAGCAAAAACAGCTCCAATTAGAATCCAAAGTGTGCCTGGTAAATAACCAAACTGAGCTGCTAATACAGGACCAATAAGAGGCCCGGCACCTGCAATAGCAGCAAAATGATGTCCCAATACAATCCATTTATTGGTTGGAACAAAATCTCGATTATCATTATATTTATTTGCAGGAGTTACATTTAACTCATTAATTGTAATAATCTTTGCTTTTAAAAAAGCACCGTAGTAACGGTAGGCAAGCATTAAGAACAATGAACCAGCAAGCACTAAATAAATTGCATTCATATAAATTAATGTTAAAAAATCTTTTTTAAATACTCCTCACTCCGCCGTGGTTGATCACTATCTGTGTCTCTCCTCCAAAATTTTTATCACATCTTCTATTCTAAAACCCTTGGCCGTTAGCAAAACAAAAAGATGATAGGTTAAATCGGCAGCTTCATTTAAAAATAAATCAGCATTATTATCTTTTGACTCAATTACAAGCTCAACAGCTTCCTCGCCAACCTTTTGAGCAATTTTATTAATGCCTTTTGAGAATAATTTTGTGGTATATGAGCCTTCAGGCATTTCAACTTTTCTTTTATCTATAAGATCTTGAAGATAGGTTAAGAAATTTATGTCGCCTTTATTTACCTCCTGAAAGCAGGTATCTTTACCGGTATGACAGGTTGGTCCTACTGGACTGGCTTTGATTAGTATGGTGTCATTATCACAATCAACAAGAATATCAACAACATTAAGGAAATGTCCACTTTCCTCTCCTTTGGTCCACAGGCGATTTTTTGTGCGACTAAAAAATGTAACACGTTTCTCTGCTAGTGTTTTTTGATACGCTTCTTCATTCATAAATCCGAGCATAAGAACACGTGCTGTTTTGTGATCCTGAATGATGGCAGGTACTAGACCGTTTGCTTTGTTAAAATCAAGTTTCATATTTTTTCTTTTTACTAACGAATTACTATTTGTTTTTCTTTTAAAAAGTTTTTTAATTCGGGAATTGGTATTTGGTTAAAGTGAAAGATGCTAGCAGCTAAACCTGCATCAGCCTTTCCTTTTGTGAACACATCAACAAAATGTTCCTTAGCACCTGCACCACCGGAAGCAATTATAGGAATAGAGAGTTTTTCTGATAAAGTAGCTAATGCATCGCATGCAAAACCATTGCGCGTTCCATCATGATTCATTGAGGTAAATAAAATTTCACCACATCCGCGCTCTTGTGCTTCAAGTGCCCAACTAAAAAGCTCTTTATCGGTTGAAATTCTACCCCCATTAACAAAAACCGTCCACTTATTGTCTTTAAATTCAGCATCAATAGCAACCACTACAAACTGACTTCCAAAATTTAATGCTATTTCATCAATAAGTTTTGGGGCTTTTACAGCGGCCGAATTAATTGATATCTTGTCAGCACCTGCACTTAATAAAATATCAGCATCTTTTAATTCATTTATGCCTCCGCCAACAGTGAATGGGATGTTGAGGTTTTGTGCAATACGTTTTACCAAATCTGCAAATGTTTTACGACCTTCATGACTCGCTGTGATATCAAGATACACAAGTTCATCAGCCCCGTCAATAGAATATTTCTTACCCATCTCAACAGGATCACCAACCTCTTTAATATCAAGAAAATTTACTCCTTTAACGGTTTGTCCATTACGTACATCTAAGCAAGGTATGATTCGTTTGACTAGCATTTTATAAGAATTTTTTTAATTGATCGAGTGTTATTTTCCCTTCATATATTGATTTACCTAATATTGCTCCATAAATATTAAGTTTATCTAATTCATCTACTTCATTAATATTAGCTATACCTCCACTTGCAATTAATTTAATATTAGGAAATCGAGTATTAATTTCATTATACATATCAATAGCTGAACCTTGCATCATACCGTCTTTTGAGATATCAGTACATAAAACATATTTAACACCCATTGTTAAAAAATCAGACAAGAAATCGATAAGATCAATAGAAGTTAGATTAAGCCATCCACTAATTGCAATGCGTCTATCTTTAACATCTGCACCTAATATAATTTTTTCAGCACCAAAAAGTTCTAACCATGATCGAAAAAGCTCCCGATTACTCACTGCAATACTTCCAATAGTAACCATGGAGGCTCCACAATCAAAAACGGTTTGAATGTCTTCATTGGTTTTTATTCCACCACCAAAATCAACTATCAAATTAGTTTGATTAGAAATTGATTCCAGCACTTTATGGTTCACCACATGCTTTGCTTTGGCTCCATCAAGATCCACCAAATGCAATCGCTTTATCCCGGCTGCTTCATATTCTTTTGCAGCATCACTAGGATTATTATTATATATTATTTTACGATCATAATCGCCTTGACTTAATCGAACACACTTACCGTCGATAATATCTATAGCAGGAATAATTTCTATCATAATTCTATAAAGTTTTTTAATATACGCGCTCCTACAACACCACTTTTTTCAGGGTGAAATTGTGTAGCGTAAAAATTATTTCTATTTAAAACCGAACTGAATGGCAACGAGTAATCGGTAATTGCAGCAGTATCAGGACCTTTTTCGGCGTAGTAACTGTGTACAAAATAAACATACTCACCTTCCAAAGATGTATCTAAAAGAGCACTCGTAGTATTAGTAATTTTATTCCATCCCATGTGTGGCACTTTTAATACATTACCATTAATTTTTGATGGTATAAAACGCATCACTTTTTCAGGAAAAATATTCATACAAAGCGTATCATTTTCTTCGCTATGCTGACACATTAATTGAAGACCAAGACAAATACCAAGTACCGGTTGTTTTAAGTTTTTAATGAGTACATCTAGCTTGTTATCAACTAAATATTTCATAGTTGTACTTGCCTCACCAACACCCGGAAAAATGACTTTATCTGCTTTTTTAATTAATTCTGCATCCCCTGTTATTGTGGCATTAACTCCTAATCGTTTTAATGCAAATTCGACGGATTGAATGTTCCCCGCATTATATTTTACAATTACAACATTCATTATTCAAATACTATAGTTTTGTTTTTATACACTAATACATTTCTTTTGATATGCTCATATATAGCTCTTGAAAGTACTATCTTTTCTAAATCTCTTCCTTTACGAACCAAGTCATCAATATTGTCACGATGTGTTACATGAGTTACTTCTTGCTTAATGATAGGCCCAGCATCTAACTCTTCAGTAACATAGTGACTTGTGGCCCCAATTATTTTCACTCCACGTGAATATGCTGAATGATATGGCTTAGCACCTGGAAACGCAGGTAAAAAAGAATGGTGTATATTAATTATTCGATTCGCAAATTTATTTATTAGTTTTGGTGATACAATTTGCATATATCTTGCTAATACAACTAAATCAACACTACATTTATTTAACAATTCTATTTCCTTTGTCTCCATCTCTTGTTTATTTTCGCGATTGATGGGGAAAATATAAAATGGTATATTAAATTGATCAGCTATGTGTTTTAAATCATCATGATTGCTAATTATTAATGGTATTTCAACATTCCATTCACACGACTGATGACGAGCCAAAATATCAAAAAGACAATGCGACATTTTTGAAACAAATAGAGCCATTTTTACAGGTCTATCAGAAAAATACAATTCCCAATTCATTTCGTATTTAGCAGCAATCTGAACAGCAAAAAAGTCAGCAATTTTTTCACGTGGAATTAAAAAGTTATCAAGTTCCCATTCTATTCGCATAAAGAAATGTTTCTCAATAGGATCAACATGCTCATCCAAATCAATAATATTACCTAAATTTTTAACCAGAAATTCTGTCGCATCAGCAATAATACCCTTGCGATCAGGGCAATGCATTAGGAGTATAGCCGTATTTTTTATCTTTATTTCGAATGACATATTAAGTGTTTCTAAAAAAGTTTGTGATCTGCTTTTAGTTCTATGTTAAATTCCATTCCATCATTTAAATGGCTCTTTAATGAATATTTAGCATTGAGTCCATCTAGTCTACTAAAAATATTTCTTAAACCAATTCCTTTCCCCTCAATAAGTCTATTATTAGAATCAAATCCAATTCCATTATCCGCATAATGTATTCTCAGTAAAGATTCATTCTGATGAATGTTAATTATGATATTTTGAGCTGATGAATGCTTTATGCTATTATTGATGAGTTCAGATAATACTCTATATAATGCAGTAGCTTCTTCTTTTGAAATACTTGTTTCAGAATCATCTGCATCAAAAATAATTTCAATATCAGTTACAACACTTATCCTTTTAACATAGGATCGCATAGTTGTTATTAGTCCGAAATGATGCATTTCGTTGGGTAATAAATTGTATGCTAAAGTACGTGTAGTGGCAATTGCTTGATTTAATAAGTCTTTTGTGTTTTTAAATATATTTTGATTTTGTTCTGCATCATTTGTCTCTCTATTTAATAAATTGATATACATTTTTACCGTTGAGAGTAAGGCTCCTAAATCATCATGCAAGTCCTGCGCAATTCGTTTACGTTCTTTTTCTTCTGTTTCAAAAATGGCTTTCATTATCTGTGCCTGCAACTCTTTCCTTTCACGAATATCAAGAGCTACAAAAAGTAGTGCCTCATGATTAAAATAGGGGATCTTAGACCATTTAATCTCTGCTGGAAGTTTTTGATCTGCTGAATAATGAATATCCATTTCAAATGAATGTGTTTTTTGCTCATTCAACTTAATTATTAAATCATCATACATTTGAATATTGTCACGAAAATGAATATTTGCAATTGCATGCCCAATAACTTCACTCTTATTCTTACCTATACGTTTTAACTCTAAATCATTGATTTCGAGATAATGCCCTGACATATCCGTAATAAAAATACCTTCGGTACTAAAATTAAAAATATTTCTGAACTTCTCTTCTTTGAGTTTTAGTTCTTCCTGAATTTTTTCAGAATAGTAAATACCTTTAATTAACTTTTCATTTTGATCAATTATAATTTTTTTATGTTTCTCTGATTCTGCCAGTAGATTTGTAACCTTAACCTGATACTCTAATGCAGTTCGCTTAATATATATATAACCAATTGTAATCATACCTGCTGCAACGGTATAATTATACATCTCAAATAATTTTGATTTATATAATTCACTTGTATGCTCCAGATGCAGAATACTATTAACGGGTACGAATGAAAAATAACAAAAAAGAGACACGGCAAGACTTATAGCTACAAGTAATCGTTCTTTAAGGGAAAAAACAAGAAATGGAATTGCTAAAAAAGCGAGATTTAACATAAACAAACTACTAACACGTACTTTTTCATGAATAGGAAAAAAAAGCACAGCCATAGCAAAGATAATCAATTGCGGAAGTGTACTCTCAATAATACGTGTAATAGTAAAAACTTTTTTACTATGCAAGTAAAGCACAATAAAATGGGATACAATCATCCCTGATAATAAGATAGCTCCGATGACTTCGAAAAAACAAAATAAAATTACATAGGGTACTAATAGAAATATCCAAGTAAATGCAAACTGATTGGTCAGCGTAATATTCATTCGGAGATCTGGATTCATTTCCTCATAAATACCAATTATTGAAACTTTATTCCATAATATTCGAAACCAGTTGAACATGCAAATAGATTATATTATTAACACAAAATTACAATTACAAACTTCCCTTTGTTGAAGGCAATTCAAAGTTAAACACATCGCGTTTAACAGCCATTTTAATAGCGCGGCCTAGTCCTTTATATATCGCTTCAATCTTATGATGTTCGTTTTCTCCTTCAGCCTTAATTGTTAGATTACATTTTGCTGCATCTGAAAAGGATTTAAAGAAATGATAAAACATTTCAGTTGGCATTTCACCTACTTTTTCACGCTTAAATTCAGCCTCCCAATTAAACCAATTTCGACCACTAAAGTCAATAACCACGGTTGATAAACAATCATCCATTGGTAAAACATAACCGTAACGCTCAATCCCTCGTTTATTACCAAGCGCCTTGTAAAAAGCTTCGCCTAAAGCAAGAGCAGTATCCTCTATCGTGTGGTGCTCATCAACATTGAGATCGCCTTCGCAAATTATTGTTAAATCACTATTGCTATGTCGGGCAATTTGATCAAGCATGTGATCAAAAAATCCAAGCCCTGTACGAATATTTGATTTCCCTTTACCATCAATTTTCAACTCAATATGAATATTTGTTTCTTTGGTGACCCTAATTACAGTAGCAGAACGATCGCCGCCAATTAGAAAGGCTGTGATGTTATTCCAATTATTTGTACACAACACACAGTTATTCTTTAAATCTTTTTTTCGTAGTTCTTCCTCAGGTTCATTATCATAAATTAAAATTCCACTAGCACCAATATTCTTTGCTAATTCTATATCCGTTAAACGATCACCAATTACAAAGGAAGCTTTCAAATCATAATCACCGGTCAAGTATTTTGATAGCATTGCAGTACCTGGTTTGCGTGTAGGTTTATTATCATCAGGAAAACTGCGATCAATCAAAATTTCACTAAAGACGATACCTTCATTTTCAAATGCTTTTATCATCTTGTTCTGTATTGGCCAAAAAGTATCTTCTGGAAAGGAAGCAGTACCCAGTCCATCCTGATTTGTTACAATAACAAATTCATAATCTAGCTTACTTGCAATTTGATACAAATTACGAAAAACCCCTGGAATGAATTCAAGTTTCTCAAAGGAATCCACTTGAAAATCAATGGGAGGTTCAGCAATCAGTGTGCCATCGCGGTCAATAAATAGTACTTTTTTCATCCGTAAATAACTTTTAGTTTAAGGTCGTATGGAACACTCTATTTGCTGTTTTCACAGATATTTTTGTTTTCGCAAACATGTTCGTTTCACAAAATAAAATTACTTATTCTTCAAATAACTTTTAAGTGCTTTGAATAGTTGTTTGGTTTCTTTGGGAGATCCAATGGTAAAACGTAAGCATGAATCACATAAATGCACCGTTGAACGATCTCTCACAATAATTTTACAAAGCACTAAATACTCATAAAGCTTGCGTGGATCATCTGTTTCAACGAGAAGGAAATTTGTATCAGATGGATGTATTTTTCGTACAAAAGGGAATTGAAGCAAGCCTTCTCTCACTTTTTCTTTTTCTTTCAAAATAATTTTAACCCAACTGTCTTTTTCTTTTATTCCATAACGCAATACTTTTAAGGCTATGCCTTGTGTAATGATACTGACATTGTATGGGTATTTTATTTTGTTTAAAAGAGCAATTATATCCTTACTAGCTAAGGCCATCCCGAGCCGAATACCCGCCATGCCCCACGCTTTTGAAAATGTTTGAAGAATAACCAAATTATTGTAATCTTTTAAAGAAGATACAAAGCCAATATCTGTGCAGAAATCCAAATACGCTTCGTCAATAATAAATAATCCTTTGAAATTTTTAATTAGTTTAAGAATATCGTTTTTATTGAAAAGGTTCGCCGTAGGATTATTAGGCGAGCATATAATCATCATTTTTGTTGATGCATCAGCAGCCTTTAAAAGAGCATCTGTATCTAAACTAAAATCTTTATTAAGTGAAACTTCACGAATAGTAATATTGTTGATGTTTGCGCATACTTTGTACATACCATAGCTTGGATCTATGCTTACTATTGAGTCTTTTCCTGGTTCACAGAAAATTCGCATAAGCAAATCAATCGCTTCATCACTTCCATTACCCAAAAATATTTGATCAGCATCTACTCTTTTTATTTTTGCTAACACATCTTTTAAATCGCGCTGTAATGGGTCAGGATAGCGATTCAATGGAAAATTAAAAGGATTCTCATTGGCATCTAAAAAGGTGGCATCTTTTCCCTTATACTCATCACGAGCCGATGAGTATGCTTTCATATTCCGGATATTCTCTCGTATAAGATTATTTATATCAATCATAAAGTATTATCTTTTTTTTTAAATTGCCTGCGAATCTTAACAGCATTTGCATGTGCCGTAAGCTCTTCAGCGGTAGCCATTAATTCAATAATAGGACCTATTTTATCTAATCCTGTTTGTGTTATTTCTTGAAATGTTATCTTTTTATAATAACTATCAAGATTAACGCCACTAAACGAACGTGCCCATCCATTTGTAGGAAGTGTATGATTTGTTCCTGATGCATAATCGCCAGCACTTTCAGGTGTAAAATTACCAAGAAAAACAGACCCTGCATTGGTAATCATACGGGCAATTTTGCGATGGTTTTTTGTTGATATTATGAGATGTTCAGGTGCATATCTTTGTATTAATTCAAGCATCTCTTTCTCATTTTTCACTAAAATTGCTTTACTATTTTCGAGTGCTTTTATAGCAATTTCTTTTCGCGATAATAGTAGCACTTGTTTCTCCATCTCTATATTTACCTTTTCTATAAATTTCTCACTCGTACTCACCAAAATAACCTGACTATCGGCTCCATGTTCGGCTTGTGAAAGTAAGTCCGCAGCAACAAAAGCAGGTACTGCACTGTTATCAGCCATCACTGCTACTTCTGATGGACCAGCAGGCATATCAATAGCCACTTTATAACGGCTAAGGATTTGTTTTGCAGCCGTCACATATTGATTACCTGGACCAAATATTTTATAAACAGCAGGTATGCTCTCAGTACCATAAGCCATAGCAGCTATGGCTTGTATGCCTCCTGCTTTAAATACTTTTTTAACGCCAGTAATCTTAGCTGCGTACAAAATTGCAGGATGAATACTTCCATCAGCTGAGGGAGGGGTACATAAAATTATTTCTTTGCAACCAGCAATTTGAGCAGGTATAGCAAGCATTAATACAGTTGAAAAAAGTGGTGCCGAGCCACCAGGAATATACAAGCCTACCTTATCAATCGGAATAGATTTCTGACGGCAAACAACTCCATGCATAGTACTAATCACCAGCTCTTTTTGCTTTTGTGCTTTGTGAAACTTTTTAATATTAGATGCCGCTATTCGTATTGCTTGTTTTAATTTAGCATCTATTTTTTTCTCCGCTGTATTAATTTCATTAAGTGACACGCAAATATCTTGAACACTTACTTTATCATACTGCAAAGTGTATTTTTTTATAGCAGCATCTCCATTCAATCGAATATCTTCAATAACGATAGATACCGTTTCATCGAGTTTTTTATAATCGTTGCTTGGTCGCTGCAAAAGCGTTTCCCATGTATTTTTTTCAGGATACCTGATCGTTTTCATAATTCGAGCATTCTTTTTACATAATCATCTTTTCAATAGGAATGACAAGTATACCCTCAGCTCCATATTCTTTAAGCTTATCTATCACTTCCCAGAAATCATTCTCATTTAAAACTGAATGTAATGAACTCCATCCTGGTGTAGCTAATGGCATAATGGTCGGGCTTTTCATTCCAGGTATTAAAGTTGATATTTCATGTATTTTATCATTTGGAGCATTTAAAAGAATATATTTACTATTGCGTGCTTTTTGAACTGAACGCATGCGAAATAATAATTTATCAAGTATAGCTTGTTTTTCAGCCGACATCTTTTGTTTTGAAATAATAACAGCCTCAGAGCGAAGCACCACTTCAACTTCTTTTAGACCATTGCTTATTAGGGTACTTCCTGTACTCACAATATCAAAAATACCTTCAGCTAATCCAATGCTAGGAGCTATTTCAACAGATCCACTAATTTTATGAATATCTGCTTTTACGGCATTCTTCTTTAAAAAACTATCGAGAATATTTGGATAAGAGGTTGCTATTCTTTTTCCGTTAAAATATGCTGGGCCATTATAATTCTCTGATTTGGGAATGGCAAGACATAGGCGACATTTAGAAAAACCTAATTTTTCAACTGTCTTTAAATCTAGGCAACTTTCTAATAGACCATTTTCACCAACGATACCAATATCAGCCACAC
The DNA here is from genome assembly GCA_038248505.1 of Bacteroidales bacterium. Lineage (GTDB taxonomy): Bacteria > Bacteroidota > Bacteroidia > Bacteroidales > JBBRXJ01 > JBBRXJ01. Next base: position 5,858 of record JBBRXJ010000019.1, on the reverse strand, counting down.
CATCATTTACATATTCAGGAATATCATCATCTCTTAAATATAATAATTCAACAGGGAAATTACTAGCTGCTGCAACTAGTTTGCCTGTGCTGCTGCTAAATGAAATACCTGCCTCATTAATTAATTGCATTGTTTTCTCACTCAGTCGTCCTGATTTCTGTACTGCTATTCTTAACATTTCCATTGTATTATGTTTATTCGTATAAAAATAAAAAACAAAGTATTTAAAACAAAAAAGGTTTGCAGAAAACCGCAAACCTTTATAATATGGTGACATGCAATTTTCTCCCGTTCATCAAATAATAGAATGATGGTTCAAATGGCTTGTATGTAAATTCATTTTGATCATAGAAAGGTAAAATTAATGATATTTTTTTACCCAAGTACCGTTTTTCTAAAAAAATGACTGTTCGCGTTTTCATTTTCCTAGATATCCTTTATTAAGGTATTCGATTTTGCTATTTCCATGCTCTTTATCAGTTCTTTCTGCATTTCCATAATTTTATCCATATTCTCATCTTTAATTTTATAATCAAAGTCGTCATACGATTCTAAACGGTCAATCACATTATACATCGTAAGCTGATTGATATCTCTTGCTGGTTGATAAACATTATTCTCTTTGGTGTCGGTTAACACTTCACAAATAATTCCGCAACTTACTAGCTCGCTTAATATCTCACGAAGCAAACGTACAGGTAGCTTAAGAGATATAGCTAATTCTTTAGGCGTAAGGGATTTCTCTCCAACTGCAAAGCGCTTTACAATTTGATGTGTAATGTATAAAGCAACTGCCCGTTTTTGCTTTATACTAATGGATGTGGAGCCCGATTCAAATTCAAACTTCTCAATATTTTGATTTGCAAAAGACATTTCAGCACCTAATAATACAATGAGCCAACTGAGCTGAAGCCAAATAATAAAAAGAGGAATAGCTGCAAAACTACCGTAAATTGCATTGTATGATGATACGCCAATTTGAAAATGAATGTATCCCCATTGCACAATTTGAAAAATGCTACCAGCAATAACACCTGCATATAAGGCCGATTTAAAGCGTACTTTAGTATTTGGCATAATCATATACAACAAAGTAAAAAGAAGCCATAACATGAGATACGGACTGAACTGAAGAAGGAAATTAACCGTTTTGTCAAGAAAACTAAATATATGCGCCTTTTCTGATAAGTTGCCAATATATGTGGTAATATATACAGTTATGCTACTTGAGCTAATAATCAATACAGGAGCGATAAACATGAGCGAAAAATAATCACTGAATTTTCGGAAAAAATTACGCGGCTTAGCTACTTGCCAAATTATATTAAAAGCAGTTTCAATATGATCAAAGATACTCATCACCGAATAAAGCAAAATGATTACCCCAATACCAGCCATATATCCGCCACTCGTACGGCTCAACAAAGACTGGGCAAATACAATCATTTTATCAATAACAACAGCCTGGCCACTAAAATTTTCAGTTAAATATCCTTGAAGATATTCCTCCAAACCGAAGCCTTTTGAAATACCAAAAATCATTGCTAAAATAGGCACCACCGTTAACATGGTATAGAGTGTTAATGCGGATGCTCGTATTTGCAAGTTGTTTTTAAATATCCCTTTTATTGCAAGAATAATAATTCGGATTTGACGAATAATAATCGAATGCGAAGGTTTTAACTCCTGCGAAGGGATCATCCAAAGGTCGTGTCTGATGAAATTGATTGTTTTCTTAATCATAATTGTAGCTTTCACTGTTCATTAAGCCTAGTAAATATGGCAAATTTAAGATAATTTGGTGAACTATTACTATTTTTGATCGTCGAAGATGATGAGATAAAAATAGTCACATCGATAAACTGAGTGACCAAATTCGCAGCGACGGAGTTTAAATTCAAAAGCGTAAGATACATACAATTAGACATATAGCTAAAACCTTCAACTAGTTATGAATATTCAGATTTACCAATTGGTAGAGGGCGCTACTAAAGCTCGTGGGCTAACAGTAATAATTGATGTATTTAGAGCTTTTTCACTCGCCTGCTATGCCTTTGATAAGGGACCATCAGCTATTATTCCAGTAGCAAGCATTGAAAAGGCCTATATACTTAAGAAGGCTAATCCCAGCTTTTTTCTGATGGGCGAAAGGAATGAACAAAAGCCAGAAGGATTTGATTGTGGAAATTCACCTACGGAACTTCAAAAATTTGATATTAGAGGAAGAACCTTAATTCATACAACCAGTGCTGGCACACAAGGTATTGAAGCGGCAAAAAATGCATCATCCATTATTACGGGCAGCTTTGTAAATGCGGATGCTATTGTTCGATACATTCAAAAGATGCAACCATCAGACTTAAGTTTAGTATGTATGGGCTATGCAGCAAAGCACCCGAGCGATGAAGATACTTTTTGCGCTGAATATATACAAGCAAAATTAATGGGGCTACAGTATAATTTTGAAGATAAAAAAAATAAATTGCGAACGGGTGCTGGAGCACGATTTTTTGATCCTTCCAAGCAAGGATGGTCGCCAGAGTCAGACTTTGAGCTATGTACACGGCTAAGCCATTTCAACTTTGTGCTGAGAGCGGAGTTTTTAGGTGATTTGTTCATGTTAAATCAAATCGCAATACGATAATTCCTCTATAAACTAAAGACTTATAGAAGCAATACGTTTTCACTTGCAATCTGTCATTATCTTATCCATAAAAAACACATCACTAACTGACATCGTGGCATATCTATTAATATGCTGTTTTTCAACATCCTGATTTGTATTTCTTACCTGCCATTTCAAGCACATTGAAAAAATGTCTTATTAAACGCATATCCCTTTTTTGGCATGATAGATGTAAGTAAGCAGACTCAATAAACATAAAATTAGTATTAACCAATAAAAACAAATAGCAATGGCAAACATAAACATTAAACCATTAGCAGACCGTGTTCTGATTGAGCCACAGGTTGCAGAAGAAAAAACTGCGGGTGGTATCTTTATTCCTGACACCGCAAAAGAAAAACCTCAAAAGGGCGTAGTAATTGCAGTTGGCAAGGGTACAAAAGACGAAGCTATGGAACTAAAAACAGGTGATGTAGTATTATATGGAAAATATTCAGGTACCGAGCTAAAATACGAGGGAAAAGAGTTTCTAATGATGAGACAATCTGACGTAATGGCTGTTATTTCATAATTTTATAAACTAATTAAATATAAAACAATATGGCAAAAGACATAAAATTCGATATGGAAGCGCGCGAGCGCATCAAGAAAGGGATCGATATTCTTGCAAACGCAGTGCGTGTAACCCTCGGCCCACAAGGTCGTAATGTGGTTATTGAAAAAAAATATGGTGCTCCTATGGTTACTAAAGATGGTGTAACTGTTGCAAAAGAGATAGAATTGAGCGATCCGTTCGAAAATGTAGGAGCTCAAATGGTAAAAGAAGTTGCTTCAAAAACCAATGATGATGCAGGTGATGGAACAACAACGGCTACAGTTCTTGCACAAGCAATTGTTAGCGTTGGTTTAAAAAATGTTACTGCTGGTGCTAACCCAATGGATCTTAAAAGAGGTATTGATAAAGCCGTTGAACGTGTTAATGCAAGCCTTACAAAACAATCAAAAGCAATTAGTGATAATAGCAAGGAAATTGAGCAAGTAGCTTCAATCTCATCAAACAATGATGCTGCTATTGGCGAATTGATTGCTAAAGCAATGGGTAAAGTTAAAAAAGAAGGTGTAATTACAATTGAAGAATCAAAAACTGCTGAGACCTATGTTGAGGTGGTTGAAGGTATGCAATTCGATCGCGGATATATTAGTCCTCACTTTATTACCGATCCTGAAAAAATGGAAGTGGTAGTTGAAAAACCTTATATCCTAATTACAGATAAGAAAATTTCAACCCTCAATGCTATTCTCCCATTATTGGAAACGGTTGCACGTGAAGGACGTCAATTACTTATTATCGCTGAAGATATTGAAAGCGAAGCTCTTGCTACACTTATTGTAAACAAATTACGCGGTGCATTGAAAGTTGCTGGAGTTAAAGCCCCAGGCTTTGGTGATCGCAGAAAAGAAATGCTTGAAGATTTAGCTATTTTAACTGGTGGTACGGTTATCACTGAGGAAAAAGGTTTAAACCTCGAGAATGCTACAGCTGAAATGATGGGTAAATGTGAGAAAGTAGTAATTAATAAAGACAACACAACTATTGTAAATGGTGGTGGTGAGAAGAAACTTATTGATGCTCGTGTAAAACAAATTCGCACCCAAATTGAAAACACAACTAGCGATTACGATCGTGAAAAATTACAAGAAAGACTTGCAAAACTCTCAGGTGGTGTTGCTGTGATTTATATTGGTGCTGCTAGTGAAGTTGAGATGAAAGAAAAGAAACAACGTACGGAAGATGCTTTAAATTCAACACGTGCAGCTGTTGAAGAAGGAATCATCCCTGGCGGTGGTGTTGCATTGGTAAGAGCATCTGTTGAACTCGAAGGTGTTCAAGGTGAAAATGAAGATGAGACAACCGGTATTGAAATCGTTAAAAAAGCTCTAGAAGAACCTATTCGTCGTATCGCTGAAAATGCTGGTATTGATGGTTCTGTAGTAGTACAAAAAGTGAAAGAAGGTACAGGTGATTTTGGTTTCAATGCACGCACTGAAAAATATGAAAATATGATTGCGAGTGGTGTTATTGACCCTAAAAAGGTTACCCGCGTTGCTTTGCAGAATGCTGCATCAATCGCTGGTATGTTCCTCACAACCGAATGTGTGATTGTTGAAAAACCAGAGCCTAAATCAGCTCAAGCAATGCCTAATCAAGATATGCACGGCATGATGTAATAATCATTTCTTTGAATAATTAAAAGAGCCTTCTCTAACGTGAAGGCTCTTTTTTTTTATGAGTAGGAGATTAGATATTAGCATTCATTTAAAAAAATCGAATTTACAATTTGTCGCGGCTGTCAACACATATCATTTAATTCCGCGGTGGCGGACAACATGTCTCATTTTTTAATCTGTCTTTTTCAACATCAAGCGCTTTATTCCACAATTCAACACGTTCAAGATCTTGCGGACAAAGGCTTGCGGGTACTATTTTTCTGAGTACTCGGCTAAGTTCGTAGCTTAATAATCGCCTTGTTACTTTGCTTAAATTTATAGGGTCAAAATGCATCCAGACAGGAAGTACGCTCGTCCATACTCTTTCGTCATGATTTTTTATTTCGGTCTGACACAATTCTGTTAAAACATCTTCCCATGCATCAAATGCTTTAACAGTATAGCTCCGCATGAGCGCCTCCCCAGGATGATAGTCCGCCGCAATATATCGTTCTATTCCATGCTGTGTGCTCCGCTCCTCCATTACAATGCAAGTGGTATCTGTATTAAAATCCTCTGCATCCGTCATTTCTTTTTTACCCGGCCTAAAAGCTGAATAATAGTAACGTACCATGCCGTAGTGGCCTACAATCATTAATGGAATTCTTGTTTTAATTGTTTTTTTCGCTATTGTTTTCATATCTTTTTTTTTTAAAAACAAAGAAATGATATGCGAACGCCAAAATACGACGTAGTGATAAAAAAACTAAAAATATTATTTCCCAAAAATCGCAAATAAAAACGAGATTAGCAACTTAATTATTTTTGTAATTCCGGATAGCGTTTTTTGACTATATTTTGGTTAAAACGCAGTTTTATAATAACTTATAATGAAATCACCCCCTTTCCCCCATGAGAGATTAAAGTCATTTCCAATAAATCTTACGGTTAAATTTTCAAGATTTGATAATCCAGTGAAGAAAAAACTTGAAGTATTTTTTGACGTGCATGATTTATAAAAATT
>JBBRXJ010000018.1:0-43020 GCA_038248505.1 Bacteroidales bacterium | reverse complement strand
ATCTCTAAAGTGCTCTCTACATGAAAGTTCATCAGGAAATCGCTGAGAAAAATTTAATATATTCATATCTTCTTTTTCTTGCGAAACTATCTGATTGATACGTCAAAACGTGTCGGAGGTGTATGATAATGCAGAATCAAAAAATCTTTAACACAATATTAAATCGTTTAAATATTTTAAAAAACTAGATTATTATTTCACAAAAGGAAGCCCACTAATGATTTGTTCTAATTCAGCCAAATGACTCAGGTATATATCTTTCGGTTGGCAATTATATTTTTTACATAAAGCAGCCGCATAACCCACCAATTCACCCATCATGCCAGTAGTTCTCATAACACGAACCGATCCAAGTGCAATATGAGTAACACTGATATTGCGACCAGCCATAAAAAGATTAGGAATAGTATTAGAATACAAACACCGATAGGGAATCATATAATCGCCATAATGTAATCTATCAGCCCATGATAAGAACTCACTTCCCGAAAAATACTGTGTATTTTTTACATCGGGGTAATGTAGATCTGTCCCCCAAGTAGCTCTAATAAATCCATCAGGAAAAACTGTTTTATTAGCCACATCATGCTCAGTAAGCATAATATCACCAACCAATCTACGCGACTCCCGCTTTCCTGAAATAAAAGCAAGCCAAGCCAGCTCGGCATTAGCATATTTTTGAGAACGATTATTTTTTAGCCATGCCCAATTGCCATAAATAGCTCTAAAATTATGATCTCTAATAAATTCAGCATTATAAAGCATATCTTCTTTAAACCCTGTTTCCCAATACCAATCGCCATGCTCCATATCTAAATGATAGGCTTCACTAAATTGCAAGGCCCAATCACATTTAGGAAAGCTTGATACTGAATCCTTTCGCATCGCATACCATTGATTTGAAAAACCCATCATTAATGAATCCGGTATATGAGGAGCACCTGATTCATTGGCAAATGATTTAGGCTCACGTCCTAAATGATAATCTGCACCAGCTTTATAGCCTAAAGTTGCGTCGCCTGTGCAATCAACAAAAAGATTGGCATTTATTCGTTTTTCTGTGCCTGAAATAACATCTTTAGCTATTACCGCAACCAAATGATCCTTCAGCATAATGGCATCAATCATTCTGCTATTTAAAAAGAGTGTACTATTTTTCTCTTGTTAAATAATTTGCATTTTACAATCATCACCATAATCAACTGCATTTTTACCAGCATTTCCTGGGTCTCCATTATCAAACTCACGAACAATTCGGCCTAAAACAGGATATTTATCAGCATTCACCCCACCCATAAGATGAACCCGGATTTCAGAACTATTATTTCCTCCAAGTACAGGCCTATCTTGAATTATTGCTACTTTCATGCCATTGCGGGCAGCCACTAAAGCAGCACAAATGCCAGCCATACCACCACCAACAACCACCAAATCAAAATGACCGGCATCAATTGGTAAATCAGGTATGTTGAGCATTTTTTTACGCCATTGCGCCAATTCAATTTTAGAATTAGGAGGAGGTACTTTTGACTCGCTTAAACAAATCGCATCAATTCGCCCATCAAAGCCCGTTTTATCAATTAAAGCAACTTTTGCTTTTCCTGCATTTATTGTATATGCGCCGCCATAATACCATGTCCAAGGAGATTTACCAGAAATACCAAATACAGAATCACATAGACGACCATTTATTTCAATTTGAAATTTACCCGGGCCAAAAGGAAATGGAGCCCAATCTCGTGTTCTTACCCAAACATGCCATTTTTTTGTTGCTGGTATCTCAACATTAGTGCTTGCAGGCTTTACCGCACGACCCAATCCGTGAGCCAATAAAAAAGGACTACCCATTTCATCCATAAATTGCTGATCAATAACCCAACCACCAATGGAATAGAAAGATTCAGCTTCAACTAAAAGAACTTTCTGTGCATTTAAGACATATTGTAACAAAAAGGAAAATAAAACAATTGTAAATAGTTTTCTCATAATCTTTTATTTTTCACCGTATAAAATTAAACAAATAATTATGTTTGTACAAGAAAGTTGACTGCAAATAATACCAATCTTATTCATAATTATAAGAGAAAAGAGAGGTCAAAAATGAGTTTGTAATTTATTATTTAAAAAACAAAAAAATTATTTTATACAATTCAGAACATGTTAACAATTAATCAATCAACGGAAATAATAAACAAGGAAATAGAGGAAATCGCACTCCCAGCTAATCCTTCTGAATTATATGAGCCCATTCGCTATATACTTTCTCTTGGTGGAAAACGATTGCGCCCTGCAATCACTTTAATGACTCATAGTTTTTATAATGATACGTTAACAGAAGCTATTCGTCCGGCTTTGGCTATTGAAGTGTTTCATAACTTTACTTTAATGCATGATGATATGATGGATCACTCAAACATGCGACGAGGAAAAGAAACAGTACATATCAAATGGAATAATAACATTGCACTACTGAGTGGCGATGCCATGCTTATTGCAGCATATAAATTGCTTGAAGGAATAAATAATAATCATTTAGCTGAAGTCTTTAAAACCTTTAATACTACCGCACTTGAAGTTTGTGAAGGCCAACAATACGATATGAATTTTGAATTTCGAAACGATGTAAATGAAGCAGAATACATTGAAATGATTCGTTTAAAAACCTCAGTGCTTATTGGTTGTGCATTAAAAATAGGGGCCATAACAGGCGGTGCCGAGGCCCATGACAAAGCACTGTTATATGATATTGGTCGTGATTTAGGAATAGGGTTTCAATTACAAGACGATTTGCTCGATGCATTTGGCGACCCTTCAGTATTTGGGAAAAAAATTGGTGGTGACATTATTGCAAACAAAAAAACCTACCTTCTAATTAAAAGCATTGAACGTGCAAATCCTGCATCTGCTAAGGAAATACAGCGCCTAATTCAGTTAAAGAATGCTGATAGCGAAAAAATAATCGACATGCTAAACATCTACAGAGAGCTCAATATTGAAATGCTAACGGAACAAAAAATTGACACTTATTTTGATAAATCCTATAAAATGATTGAGAAAATTAATGCGGGTGAGCAGGCGAAAATTAATTTAATAGAATTTGCTGATATACTAAGAAAACGGAAGGTATAGGTATTACAAAAGAAATTTTTCAACTAAATTATTCTTTTCAATACTCAATTATTCGAGCAATATTTTGAGCTAAGAAACTTCGAATTATCTGATTTGTATCCCGGTTATCATCATAGTATTGAATACAATCATTTAATACATTTACATTAAAGTCAGCTACTACACCAGTTATAAAACCAAAACCCATATATTTCCCATTCTGAATTTTCACAATTGCAGATTCTTCGTCACTCCTACCCTTATCAACTATAAACAAGTTTTTGTTATCAAAAGTAAAACTACCAATAGCTTCCTCAAGTCGACTATTGTAGATTTCAGGGTCTTCTTTTCCAATACAAGCTCCATTACACTGATTTATTTCATAATGAAAACAAGCACCTGATGAATCATACACACCCGCTAATTTCTGGCATAACTTATAAACATCTACCATTTTATATATATAGTCAAGTGCTTCCTTTTTGGTTTCAAAGGAAAATAAAAGCGCATCTTTGCTTGAGGTATTTTTTGCAACATGTATACGAATATAACCCATATCATCAAACACTCTATATATACCATATTGATTAATCGTACGGCCTTGGGCACGATTGTATATAGGTTTAATCCTTTTTATTTCATACGACTCAAGCAATAGCGCTAACAACTCGCTTCCGGTATGTTCGAATGTAATATTTACCAACTGCTCCTTCATTTGAATTGCACGACGAGAGGTGTTATTCGTAAGATGAGACATAACGCTACTTCGAATACTACGACTTTTGCCAACATATATTACATTTCCTTTTTCATCGTGAAAATAATATACACCAGTAGTTTCGAGCAGTGTAGCTGGTATTGTACAATTAAAACTTGAGTTCAAGCCTTTATATGTTTGCGATGCCACATCAGCTAGCACCTTACAATCTCCATTATTAATTTTTAAAAGATAGGACAGCAACTCAACAGTAGCAAGGGCATCTCCTGCTGCACGATGCCGAGAGCTATTTCCGATATTTAAACGTTCACAAATAGTACCTAAACTATATGATTTATGACCTGGCAATAGTTTTCTACTCAGTTTAACTGTGCAAAGCCTATCACGTGTATATTCATATCCTAAACGAAGAAATTCTTGCTGTATAAATCCATAATCAAAATTAACATTGTGACCAACCACTATTAAATTTTCAGTCATCTCAACAATGCGTCGAGCTACTTCATAAAATTTAGGCGCATTGGCAACCATAGCATTGGTAATACCCGTAAGACCTGTAATAAAATACGGAATATTTTTTTCAGGATTAATAAGTGTAGAAAACTCATCAATAATCCTTTGCCCATCAAAAACAAAAATGGCAATCTCCGTTATTTTCTCTGTAGCAGGGCTACCGCCTGTGGTTTCTATGTCGAGAACTGCATACATATTAGTTTAAAAGAATAGATTTGAGGAATTGAAACATATAGAGATTGATCTGCTAGGTGGGTTTATACGTTTAAGAGATGAAAATATTTTATATTAAAAATAAAAAACGATAATGTATCGGTTAAAAATAAATAATTTCAAATTATTTATATCGGTTTTTGAAAAGTTTCTTACGAAACAGAGCATGGGGGAATATAGCAAGAAATCCTTCTCTGCAACAGCAAATTAGTTAAGGATCTCCATCTGACTTAACTGGAAGGATTTCTAATTACTAATTTATTTTACTATCGTTCTTGGAATTATAGTCTCACTAAAGTAAAAAGTAGCAAGAATTTTCCATTACAAGTAAACTAACAACTAATCAATGCTTTATTCTCTAGAAATTGATTTGCAGAAAATTAACATATCAAAAGAAATTCAAAGTATATTTACAATACATATACTAATACGACCTTATAATAGCTATAACAAAAAGAGCAATAGCCTTTAAAATCTAATCATAAAAAATTTCGTATTTGTTAAACAAAAAAATAAAGAACATGACACATACAAACCGTAAAACAGTGGTTGCCGGACAATTTTATTCTGCTGATGCAAAAGCTTTAAAAGAAGAGGTTTTGGGATATCTTCATCAAATTCCAGACCCAACATCAAAAACAAATACGGTAGCCATTATAGCACCACATGCAGGGTATATTTATTCAGGACTAACTGCTGCTGCCGCATATAAGCAGATTGATAAAAATAAAAAGTGGAAGCATGTTTTTATTCTAACATCAAGCCATCAAATGCTATTTGAGGGTGCATCTATATATACTATTGGGGATTACGAGACCCCGCTTGGCATCGTTTCTGTTGATTTAGACCTGCCATCAAAACTCATCAAAGAACATAATTGTTTTAACGCCAATATAGCTCCACACATAAATGAACATAGCCTTGAAGTGCAATTACCCTTTCTTCAAACCCTATTAAAAAAAGACTTCAATATAATTCCCATTATTATTGGGGGGCAGTCGTTTGAAATCCTTAAAAACATTGCTGCCGCTTTAAAGCCATATATGAATGGTGAGAATCTCTTTATTATTAGTAGTGATTTTTCACACTATCCAAACTATGAAGGGGCTACTGAATCAGACAGAAATATGGCAAATGCAATTATCAGTAATGATACCGCTCAAGTAATAAAAATGCAAAAAGCAATGGAATCGAAAGGCATACATAGCATGAGTACTGCTATGTGTGGATGGTCTTCGGTTTTAACACTATTATACATGACCGAGGGAAATAATGACATTCAATATAAAAAAGTGCATTATAGCAATTCAGGCGATTCGCCTCATGCCAGTAAAGACAGAGTTGTAGGATACAATGCTATTTCTGTTCATTTAACCAAAAACAATTCAGACAATTTTAATTTGACAAATGAAGATAAAAGTAGTTTACTTACTATTGCGAGAAAAAGTATTGAAGATCATCTAAAGCCTAAAAGCGTTATCAACACAAGCAAATCAACCAACAATGCGAATTTACAAATTCATTGTGGAGCATTTGTAAGTCTTCATAAAGAAGGGAATTTACGTGGCTGTATCGGTCGTTTTGAGCCTAGCATGTCTTTGTGGGAAACGATTCAAAGATTAGCTATCGCAGCAGCAACTGAAGACACTCGATTTCCTGAATTAGATTTTCAAGAGCTAAAAAACATTTCAATAGAAATATCGGTACTCACACCAATGCGCAAAATTGATTCCATAAAAGAAATAGAACTGGGAAAGCATGGAATATATATAAAACAATCTTATTCGGGGGGTACCTTTTTACCACAAGTAGCGGATGAAACCGGTTGGACGCTTGAAGAGTTTTTAGGGCATTGCTCAAGAGACAAGGCGGGTATTGGATGGGATGGGTGGAAGAAGGCGGAAATTTATATTTATGAGGCTATTGTTTTTGGAGAAGATGATCCGCCACGGAGATGAGAAGGTGACAAGATGAGAAGAGATTTGATATATTGAATATATTAAGAACTATCTAATTAAAGTGATTGAACCTTCTTTGTACATTTCTTTCTCGCCGTAGGTAAGTATCTTAACAAAATAAGTGTAATTATCTGCTGGTTGCAGTTTGCCGTTATAATGTCCATCCCAACCAGCATTTATATCAGATGATTGGTACACCCTACTACCCCAACGATCGAAAATGCTAAAATCCATCAATTGTTTAATACCCCAACCTTGAACGGGTAAAATGTCATTTATCCCATCGCCATTAGGAGTAAAAGCTTTTGGCATACTTAATGAAAATTTCTCCTCCACATTTACAGTAAAAAAATGATTATTGCTAAAACAAAAATCGGAAACAGTAACTTGATAAGTTGTGGTTTTAAGTGGCCTCACAATTTGTGTTGGGCAGTCCATACAAGTTAAATCTACATTTGAAGTCCACACATATTTAGCTGTTTCAGTAGAGAAAATATCTAATTGTACTTCATTACCAATAATAACGGTAGTATCAGATAGATTTATGTTTTCCGGATTCATTTGAGAATAAGTAGGCGTATCGGCCGGAACAACATTAATAGTTGCAAAAACATCCAATGTACATCCACCATCATCTTTTAACCTAACAGAATACGTATACTTTTTTTTGGGATAAACCATAGGATTATAATAATCGCCTTTAAAATCTAAAGTACCAGATTGGTACTGCCAATTAGGAAACTCACTTGTACTTGTTGTTAAATGCAACATTGTAGAACTGCCTGCACAAATACTATCATTATCAACCACAAGCTTTGCCGTTGGGGTATTAATAACATGCACCTTTTTAATAGCAGTATCTTTGCAAGCACCAACTGGATTTACAATTAATCGAATAGTGTACCAACCAGTATCATTTCCGGGAAAATTATAATTGTAAGGCGCAGGAGATGGATCATTTGTACTACGAATATCACCATAAGACCACCAAACAGTGGTGTCATTAATTGATTTATTGGTAATTACAATATTCTGTTTAAGACAAACTACCGAATCGGGAATTGAAAAACTGGCAAAAGCACCAATAGTAATAATATCTGTAGCCGAATCCTTTTCTACTCCATTTGTAACGAGCAATTTTATAACATGTTTACCAATAGGAACATTAAAACTAATAGAATCATTTAATGTTTGAATGGTATCCTCTTTACCCAAAAACCATTTGTAAGTTAATGACCCTGTACCAATTGATGTGCTTTTTAACAAAAGGGTTTGAGGCGAGCAAGCAATTATAGGTGATTTAGTAAAACTAGCCGTAATCTGCGAGTAAACATGCACACTTAGAAAGGTTAGAAGCAAAATTAATATGAGAGATTTACGGATAGTCATGAATATTCATTAGTTTTGTAAAACAGGGGTTTATGATTGTAAATATAAGCAATACCCCTCAACCTAAACGCTATAAAGATACTATTTTTGATTGAAATGGGATTACGATTCCTGAAAATATTTATTAGTGCAGCGCTCATTCAGTCACTGAATATAAGCGTTTTACATTCCCAAGATGTGAATCTTTCGCAATATTATGCCTCCCCATTACTTCTTAATTCGGCAAATACAGGTAATTTTAAAGGTGACTGGCGATTTGTTAATAATATTCGCAATCAATGGATGCAAACCAATGATCCATTTCAAACCATATTGCTGAGTTACGACCGGCTTTTACCAATAAAGACAGAAGTTGTAAGTGCTGGTTTATTACTTTTAAATGACAAAGCAGGCTCTTTGGGCTATAATTCAACACAAGTATTTCTATCTGCAAGTATTGAAAAGTTTATAGGGAAAAATTTAATTCGCTTAGGCCTTCAACCAGGCTTTGTTATGCGATCGTATAATTATGGCAGAGACATTACCTTTCCAAGTCAATACGATATTACGATTGGCGATTATAACAGCGAGCAACCAATAAACGAGCCTAATTTGGGTGAACGAACTGGCTACTTTGATCTCAATATAGGAATTATAGCAGAACGCCGCATTCGGAGCATTAAACCAGTAATTGGTCTCAGTCTCTTTCATCTCAATCGTCCGGCTGGTCAAATAGCAGGTGGTGAACGCGAAGCCGTTCCTATACGCCAGTTATGGTTTGTTGAAACAGACTATGAGCTAAGACCCAGCATCATTTTAACCCCTCGGTATTTATATATGCGCCAATCAAAAGTAATAGATCAGCGTATTGGAAGCAATATTAAATTTAAACTTCCGCACAACCGATTAGCTTTACATGCATTATACACTGGAGCTTACATCCGCAGTGGATTTTCACCCAATGCACAAGCATTAGTACTTTTAGCTGGTTTAGAGATACGGAAATTTGATATTGGCTTTAGTTATGATAGCAATATAGCAGCAGCCAACAAACCAGGGAGTTTTAGAGGTGCAATAGAGTTCTCACTAATATATAGAGCTACACGAATATTGTACAATAGATTTACCATACCATGCGACCGAATATGAGAAAGAACCAAATCATATTATTCCTACTGATACTGACATCAGTTCAAGTATGGAGCCAACCAGGGCTTGATGCTTCACAGTATTCGATGAAACAATTACAAGGTTTAGCAAAAAACTCAGAGCGTTTAGGTGATTATTATACAGCCTTAGATATGTATCTGAAATGCCTCGATAAAAAGAAAGATGACAAATCGATACAAGAGAAAATTGCCATTTTATATGAAAAAACACGCGATTATCAGAATGCTTACACTGCTTGGAGACAAATATACGAAGACGATTCAACCAAAAATATGATGGCATTATACCACAAAAGTACATTAGCCATGAATCTAGAAAAGTATAATGAAGCACGAAAAGGTTTTGAGCGCTTTAAAGATCTTTACAATAGTGGGGATAATGAGAAAGTGATGAAAAAACTTTGCGATGCAAACATTAAAGGATGCCTTTCCGTACAAGGAATGCGTGATTCAGCAAAGAGTATTGAAATGACCATTAAACATCTTGATAAAAATATTAATAAGGCTCATGCTGAATTATCGCCCATACCTATAAGTAGCAAGATGTTTTATTTCTCATCCATGAATTTAGACTCACTAAAATATTTCCCATTTAGTGATACCGTTCAGAAACCAGTACGACAGTTTTATATGGCTGAGCGTTCGGGAAAGCCATGGATTAACAAAGGACATATTGACGAGCCATTTAATATAGCCGGCACGAATGTAGGAAATGGGGTATTTAGTATAGATAAGAATCGTTTCTATTTTACTCGTTGTGAAGAAAACCGCCAGCGTAAGCTTATCTGCAATCTTTGTGTTTGCAAACGAGATAGCGGAAGCAGCTGGGGACGTCCGATAGTACTTCCTGATCCTATTAATAATCCAGAGTACACTACTACACATCCTGCCATTGGAGAAGATTCAAAAAAGAAACGTGAAATACTTTATTTTGTATCAGACCGCCCAGGTACAAAAGGCAAAATGGATATATGGTACTCCGAATATAATGCACAAAAGAATGAATATTCAGCACCTAAAAATGCTGGGATGAATATAAATAGTGTAGAGGATGAAATCACTCCATTTTATGATAATACAACAAAAACATTATTTTTTAGCTCAAACAGTTACCCTGGCATTGGAGGCTTAGATATTTTTAGAGCCACTGGGGAATTAAAAAAATGGTCGTCGCCAAGAAATATTGGCTTACCAATAAATAGTTCTGCCGATGATTTATACTACACCCATGGAGATAATAGCGAATATGGTTTTTTTGTCTCTAACCGTACAGGAGGTGTACCACTTAAAAATCCTACCTGTTGCGATGATATATACCATTTTGTTTATGACAATTTAGTTCGCGTACATGTAACAGGAAAAGTTTTGGATGTAGCTGAAAATGCGATACTGGAGAAATTCAATCGTAAATTTAATTTGAAATTAGAACTAAACAGAAAGAGTAAACCTGTTAAAAATGTACCTATAACACTCTACTTACAAGACTTAGCAAGCAAACAATCATTCATCATACAAAAAGACACTACCGATAAAAGTGGGCGTTATGCTTTTACTAATTTAGAAGCTAATAAAAACTATTATGTTTTTGTATCAAACTATGGTTATTTTGATCGAAAAATAAGCTTTAATACCAAAGGTTATGCGAGCAATGATACCTTACGACTTAAGCCTACCAAGATAAATTACATTCCTGAGGTAACATTGCAGCTGAAAATACAATATGGTTTTAATCAATCTATTTTAAATGATACAGCGCGACGATTATTAGATACTACCTTACTTGAAATATTAAATGATTTGCCAAATATTATTGTAGAGATAAGCTCACATACAGATGATATTGGAGACGAAACATACAATCAAGATTTATCACAAAAACGTGCTGATGAAGTACTAAAATACTTAGTACAACGAGGCATTAACCCCATGCGATTATTTGCTGTGGGATATGGGGAATCAAAACCTATATTCGAAAACAGCAATGCAGATGGAAGCGACAATCCTGTCAATAGAGAAAAAAATAGACGAACAGAAATTCGTATCGTTGGCTCGCTTCGTGAGAATGCCTATAATAACGAGGATGATACAAGAGAAATTAAGGATGATGCCGCTTTTGATGAGTAATAATTTCGATCATTTTAACTATTCTGGGGTATATACATAAGAAAATTTGATTCTACATTATCGTACACCAAATAGATATTTAAGCTTTTTAATGAAACCAAATCTCTTATATATCAATGAAAGCAGGACGCTGAGGCACCAGGAAATAAAGGCATTACAAAACCAGGGCTTCGGTGCATTTCTTCGCCTCGGCGAAAAACTCAATGTGACACCTCAGCCACCTACTTTGGTATTTTAGTATGAAATTTGTCTTTGGTGTATCATTATGCATAATCAATTAAGGAAATAGCACAACACTAATTTATGGTAAACCCATAAATTAGTGTTGTGCCATTTCCTAGTTTATCAAAGCTACGAACTTTCAGAACATAGACACCCTCCTTAAAGAACTCCTTAATAGGCATTGTGTAAGCTTTCTCAGGCATTCCATTAATTGAATAGAACATTGATTCATATCCTGCTAAATCATCAGTTGCCGATAAGAAAACAACCACATGCTTAGGAAATACCTCTTGCTTTGCACCATCAGTCGCAACTTTTTCGCCTGCTGCAGGAACACTAAAGCGCGTAAAAATAGTAGGACCAGTTGTATCAACTAAAAAATTAAACTCTGCTGAATTAATATTCTCAACATTGTCATAAGCATAATATTTAATATTGTGAGGCCCCTGACTTAAAATTTGAAAATGCTTTGTATATACCATTGGATCGGCATTATCAATACGATACTCAATACGATTTAAGCCTGCTTCTGCATCGTTGGCAACAAAAGAAATTGAGGTACGACTACAAATTATTAAAGAATCACCTATGCGAAATACGGGTCCACTAAGATTAAACGATAAAGCAGGACCCGATAAATCAACATACGAAATTGCTCTTGAAGTAGAACCAAGCACATTGCTCTGACTCTTATTATTTACATTATCTAAAGCATAGGTACTAATATTCAAAGTTCCTTTACTTACTAAACTTACTGGTTTATCATATAATTGGAAAGCAGCTCCATTAATTGAATAATAAATCTCTTTAACTCCTGATTTATTATCGAATGAAGTTATTTTAAGTTTTGAATGGCCAGATGTAAACTGTTTACCATTGACTACATAATTCTTACCCATTACCTCCTCAACAACAACAGGACGCGTTATATCAAGAAAAAATGAAAAGTTTTTAATTGATTCTTTATTCTTTAAATTATCAATAGCATAATAACGAACGATATGTTCTCCCTGCTGTAACAGTGCAACAGAGATAGGACTAAGATAGGTTTTCCATGCGCCACTATCAATACTATAATAAATGCCAGCTGTTCCAGCTAAATTTGCTTGTGCTTCAATAACAAGCAATGAACGAATTGAAATATTCTCTGCTGATTGATCTCCTTTTACACTTAACTTCGATTCTGGTATCGTCTTAACATTAGATATAGTAGCTTGTTTAATGGGTTCAACATTACCAGTATGATCAACTGCATAGTACTGTAATAAAAACTCCTTCTCCTCGTTAAACAAAAGTGCGGCAGTATACTGTTTAAAAGCTTGCTTATCAATAGAAACATAAATCTGCTCTACTCCCGAAACAGCGTCAGTTGCTTTAAATGAAATTTCAGTTCCATTTGTAATGGTATATTTAGTAGGTTTTTTAAGCACATTGGTATTATTAAATTTTATTTCAGTATTAGGTGGTAAACCATCAGCATATACATTATAAATAACATTTACTCCATAAACCGTTTTCTTGGTTATGGTATCTACCGCTTCAGGTGAATGCAAGGTATTGCGACCTTCTGTATCAAAATACATTGGGTTTGAGTATTGAGGTGTTTGTTCACTCGTCATTAAATAGGATTTTTCAGATTCGTCAGGCGAATCTGAAATGCGAAAATACACTGGTTGATGTTTATTGAAAAACAACTTACCATCAGGTGATGTATACACTTTTTTTGGGTGCTGTAAAATTTGTTGTGCGGATACTGAACCAGCAAAGAAAACGAGTATTGCAAATGTAGCGTATTTCATGATAATAAATATTAATGTTTCAAAGTATGTTACTAGCAAATTATAATTCAATACTATTAATAATCATTTTCGATTCTATTTCAAAATCTTCAATATCATTTTTCATATCGGGGTCATTTGTATCGTAATACCAATTTACATTTACATCAAGTCCTTGTCTATTAAACTCTTTAAGACACTCAAGGATTTCGAGAATACATCTTGAAGTTGAGGTATTGAAGTAAAGTAATTTCACATTCAATGTAATTGGTTTCTTTTTTTCTCTATAATAGTCAACTAACCATTGAATAAGAGGTTTGTAAAATTTGTAGGTATCTTCCATATAAGAATCACCAGAAATTTCGCAGATACCAGTTTCAGTGTTAAAGTCAACATTAGGTATATACGGAGTTTCAGTGGTTGATGAAATAATTAAACGTTCCATGATGTATTATTTTTTCTGGTTTTAATACTAATTGAAAATTTTGAAATATCATGCCCTGCATCTTCAATAACACAATCAACTTTACTTTCGGCAGTTAGGGCAATTTGTACTAATCCAATACGAGCACCAATTCTTGTCACCGCGGTATCGCTCCTAATATAGCGTTTTATGCTCCGAAGTTCAGAATTATCAGATGAATTAATCATATTACAACGCTCGCAAAGAATATGTGCATCTTCTTTTTTAACAAGATTTGAACTTTGCAACTCAAAATACTCCTCCGCTTCAAATAAAGAAACTTTCCCAACTCCAATTCGTTTATCATTATCAATTATAAACTCCTCCGAATAATGCGCTACATTTTGTGCAATTTCAATAAAGATTCGAAACAATTTATTTGATAGAATTTTTTGTTCGACATACCTCCGAATCAGCGACCCATACTCTAAGAGGGTAGCCATTGATACAGGACCCTCATAAACAAAGACTTCCTGCACTACATTCGCACCAACATTATTAAGTGATGTGTTTTCCATCCATTTTTAAAATTGAATACCTAAAATTAACACATCATCTACTTGTTCATTATTACCAATCCAATCATTAAAACATTTTTCAATATACAACTTTTGTTCATTAATTGGCAATTTTGAAGACTCAGTTAAAACCTCTTGCAAACGGCTATAGCGAAACTTCTTATTAAACTCCCCCCCAAACTGATCGGCATATCCATCAGAAAATAGGAACAAACGATCACCATCATTCAAATTATATCTTTGATAGGTAAACGGATTTTGATAATTATCATGAATGCCTACAGGCATTCTATCAGCTTTCAGTTCAACTAAAGAACCTTCTTTTATGATATAAATAGGATTATGAGCTCCTGAATACTCTAGTACTTTAGACTTATCATCATAGATGCAAATTGATATATCCAAACCATTTTTTACTTCATCCTGCTTACCAGTTTGTTTAAGCACCTCCATAATCATAATCCTTAATTGATCAAGAATGTCTGACGAGTGATCAAATGTGTTCTTCTTAATTATTTGATCGAGATAAATAGCACTCATTATATGCATAAACGAACCTGATAATCCATGCCCAGTACAATCACCAACTGCAAAAAAATACTTTTCCTTGGTCCTCTTTTAACCAATAAAAATCGCCAGACACAAATGTTTTAGGTTTAAAAAACAAAAAGTGATATGGTAATAACGTATTTAATAAATCATCATTAGGTAGCATTGCTTTTTGGATATATCCAGCATAAGTCATTTCATCAATGAGTGATTTATTCTTTTCAGCAATAGCCATACTTTGCAATGCTAAGTCATGGTTTTTAAGACTTATAATTTCATTTTGATGTTTAATATTTTCCTTCTGTTCATTTAATCCGCGAATATCATTTACAATAGTTAATACATTTCGTACTCTTAGCAATAACTCTTTTTCCGAAAATGGTTTTCTAATAAAATCAATAATACCACAATCATAGGCTTCATCAACTTTATCGGCTGAGGTGAACATAATGACAGGAATATGCTTAATTGCTTCGGTTGATTTTATCTTTCGAACCGCATCAGCTCCATTTAATACAGGCATGTTGTAATCCATAATAATAATATCTGGTATCTCTTTAAAAGCCATTTCATATGCCTCCTGCCCATTTGAAACAAAGAACAATTCAGTATTTACTGAGTTTTTCTCAAATACAAACCGAATAAATTCGATCATCAACTGGCTATCATCAGCAACAAGTATCTTACATCTCATACAATCAAGTTACAAACGTATACCAATCACTAAAATATCATCTCTTTGTTCAGCATCTTGCATATGTTCTTTTAAATTTGCCAATAAATTATCACCTTGGCTATGAATAGAATCCTTACCGTGCTTTTCCATAAAAGCGGTTAACCTTGGCGTACCATAGCGTTTACGGTCTTTACAGGCCTGATCAATAATGCCATCTGAAGTAAGATATACCATATCTCCTTTTTCAGTGAATAGTGTATTATTTATATAATGAATACCTGCCTCCTCAATTGTTTTTCCTCCAATTGATTTTGAAGTACCTTCAATAACATCCACTTTACCATAGTCATTATGAAAATAATATAAAGGACGTTTTGAACCGGCAAAAATAATCTTATCTGTTTTGTCCTTATGATGATAAACGGTTATGATTGAAACATCCATTCCGTCTCTATTATGGGTATGTTTTTGATTTAGGGCTTCAATTATTCTATCATTAAGAGCATTAAGTATTTCAGCTGGACTATAAATATGATCAAGTGCTATAATTTCGCTAATAAGTCGTGAACCTATTAATGACATAAACGCACCAGGCACACCATGGCCAGTACAATCAACTGCTGCAATTATAGATATTGGTCCATCTTTGGTATTGTGATGACTAAACCAGTAGAAATCGCCTGAAATTACATCTTTGGGTAGGTATAGTACAAAGTTTTCAAAATGCTCCTCAATAGTTGAGAGTTCTGGTAGAATGGCTTGCTGAATTGTTTGTGCGTAACTAATACTATCACTTATTTGCTGATTCTGTCTTTGTATCTTCTCATTCTTTTCAGCTAACTGAACATTCTTCTTCCTTATAAAATGATACTGACGTAAAATAAGTAATCCCAAAAAAATGAATAAAAGAAATAGACCTATTAATGAATAACGAATCAAACGTTCAATGCGCAGCTGAGAATCCTTTTCTTGCATTTTAAGGTGATTCAATTCGAGCATGGTTTGTTTATGCTTATTAATTTCTTCCGCATATTCAAGAGAATCCAAGGTTACTTTTAATTCCGTTGTTTTAATGCTTAGCTCCTTTTCAGCCTTCATTCGTTCAGCATTAACTAACTCTATCTGCCTACTTGTTTGAGCCTGAATATCTTTAATTCGTTCCATCTTTACCTGACGGTCAAGATTAATAAACAAATTGTAATATTTCATTGTCTCTTCTGAATTGCCTAAAGCTTCGTAACTTTGAGCTAGCATACCACTCGCATTCATTAACAATGATTTATCTTGAATTCCAGCCGCTAATTCAGATGCTTTTTTAAGATTTTCAATAGCCTCTTGATGATTTCCTAATTCTTGCAATGAAGAAGATAGGTTAATATATAGAGAAACCGATGATTGATCATTTTTTTGTGAGACACTAATCTGTAACGCTTTGCTCAGGTACTCTACCGCCTTTTGATGGTTTCCTGATTCAGCATAAATCATTCCTATATTACTATTAATTTCGCGAATTGCATTCTTATTTGCTTTGCGTGTATTAATATCTAATGATTGTAGAAAATAATCTATGGCTGAGTTATTACGGGCATTATCCCATTCAAGATAAGCCAATTTATTATAACAATATGCCTCCATATTCAAATCGCCTTTTGATTTGTAGACCTTAGCTCGACTTTGCAATTCATCGAGCGTTTCCTGAGCTAATACAGATTGAAATGATAATAAAAACGCCAAAATTAAAATTCCAAAAAGTTTTACATTAATGAAATTATGATTCTTACGATGCTGGCTAATTGCAAAAATTATATACGATAACATATCTCTATGAAAATTACGTGTTGATATTTACCTTAAATATACACTAAATATTCCATAGTTTAAAGGTGATTTAAATCACCTCGTATTTTGCAAAAGTCTTTTTTTGATGGCTGAAATTCGTAGGGACAAAAAAATCTTGGAATAAATTTGCAATCCGGATGATAATTATATTTATCATTAAATCATCGAATTATATTCAAGTATCGAATTGAATTGCAGACTATTCTTTTAGCCATTAATGGATTTATTAAGGTAGAATCACCAGCAAGAGTTGGAGCAATACCTGGGAATGCTATAAACAAAATTTTCCCATGTCCTATCATTGTAGTAAATGCAGAAGCCCCAACATTGGGATCATGATCTCGGCTATATCCGCCAAATACCTCTACATTGTTACCTTGCAATAAAATTCCATCGCCTGCCTCAACATTTGCTTGATAATAACTACCCAGCACACAATTTGATGGCAAACCTTCCAAAACAGGATGTTCCTTTACAAAATGCCAAGTTCCCATCCATGATGCTTTTACACCACCAACATGACCCAAGTATTCAAATGCGCCATTTTGAGCCAATGTTTTGGCGTATTCAAATGCACCATCTGGTCCGTATGGAAGAACGAGTAATGGAGTTCCTTCTTTAACCTTTGATATTATTTCTGTATTAAGAAGAATAGGAGCTTTATATGAATGCCAAAAAAATCCTTTAGAATCTATATATTCAGAACCTCCGCAGTTTATTGCAAATACGGAATCTTTAAGTTCAATTTTAAAAGCACAAAGCGTTGAGTTATTACCTGGGGTTATTCGAATCGTACCATCAGTAATGTTTATATTATATGTCCTTTGTATAGCTGTATATCTGCCCCCTGCTTCTTTTTTAATATTAAATTGATTTAGTTTCTTTTCTCCATTTATACTCAAATTAAAAGGCCTTGCTCCTCCTATATCTGCCATGTATAGAGTAATACGTGCATTCCCATTTTTAATATTATTAAAAACATAGGATAACTTATTATATGGATACGGATAAGCTTCTGTAGCTGCAGTTCTATACAATTCATCATCCGTTGTTTTCAAAATATCTTGCGAAGGCTTATCAATTGAGATAGAACTGCCATACTCAACAGCTGAACTTGCTATTAGTAATGAATACTTTTTCTTCGGATTATATCTCTCAGCATTTATTCCTCCTAGTTTATTTAAGCCATCAATAATTGCTGAATTGTCAGTAATAACGCCAATTTCAGATTTAAGAGTCAAAGTATCACCCACACTACTTATTGCAAGAATCGTTTCGTCGGTTGATTTCTCATATCCATCAAGTAATAAACGATATTTGTATTTTCCCTCAACATTAAATACACTACTCTTTATCCTCATGGCAACAGGGTAAACAAAGCGACCGGGAATAAAATCAGGAACAACAAATTCACCCGCATCAACATTACGACCATCGGGGGTATTTACAATTAATTTCATTCGTTTTTGATGTGGCTTATTTGTTTCATTAATAAGATAAACATCATATACAAGCGTATCGCCTGGCTGCACAACTAAGCGTGTAGGCTTAAATACAGCATGCAAAGGCTCAAAACGTTTACTCAAAAGTTCTGGATTGCCTTTAAAATTTCTTAAGTTATCCACTAATCCAGAATGATTTTCAATGGTGGTACTCTCCCACCCGCTTATTACGAGGTAATCATTCGACTCAGATAATTTAGCCGTTTCAATAACGCGACCCCAAAAGTCGTATGATTTATTACCAATTTCAATGAATAATTCATTTGCTGAGGGGAAGGCGGGCTTGAATTTCCATGTTTCTAAAAAGTCATTATAACCATCTAAAATTAATTGATGATCGTCTAGGTCATAGCTTTTCCCTTTAATTTTTAATTGCTCCATCATAATCTGGTGATTGTCTGGTACGGCAGCTCCCAACATTTCGCCCCAACATACAATTTCACTATCATTCACTGATCGGTGCGTAAATTCCTCGGCAGATTTATACATTTTATCCTTCCAAACACCCTCACCACCTACGGTATGATTATCAAACCAACCTGAAAAGCCCGTACCATTATCCTTATAAATTGTGTCTTTATATGGTTCAACCCACGCTTGATTTTCAACCTCAATACCCGAGGTTAGTATGATTACACGACTAGGGTCAACATCTTGCATTTTATGAATTAAATCCTCAACGCGAGGATTCCTTAAGTTACGTCCGCCAAATTCATTTTGAATACAATACATCAATAAAGAGGGATGGCTGCGGTGATCACGCATCATACCGAGAATTTTTGCCTCCATATAACGATGTGCAAATATTTGTGCCTTGCCATTCACCCCGCCTGTATCACTTGGAATATTTTTTATCCATGCATAGATATCTGCAATTCCCGTCATACCGCCACCTGGTTCCATATAACGATATAAACCAAGCCGATCCTGCACATCAAGCACATCTGTTTTACCCGGATTGCGGTGAAACTGCAAACAATTTAAGCCAATATTTTTTGCTTGCATCACTTCTTTTTCGGCCAATTCAAGTGTAGGAAATAATCCATTATACCCCCAAAAGCCCCAGGATATAGCGGAAAGTAATCGAATACGTTCACCATTAAATTTTAAAACGGCATTCGTACCTATGCCTTCAGGAGCAAACCAACGAAAACCAAATTTCACTTTTTTTGAATCGCGCATATCAATTGGGCCTTCGGTATTTATAGCCGCTTTTAATAAATACAATTCAGGGGTATTTATATTCCATAAATGGGCTCCTTCAAACAAAACCGTATCAACAATAGTCGCTTGTTGATTTGCCTCAATATAAACGTGCTTGCGCATGGTTTTAATCTCATTACCATTAAGATCAGAAAAACTTAGAACGAGGTTCACTTTATGTTTTTTATCTGAGTTATTTACTAATAACAGCTTAGCAAGAACTTTTGTTGGGTTTGCTGTATTAAGAACCCAAAAATCATTAATATACAAATTGTCATGAGCTCGCATAATCAGTCCACGATCTAGACCTCCAAAGGAATGTGTACGTTGAAAGTTATATTTGCCCCATTCGATAATGTGATTGTCAATCCAATCAAGACGACCGCCCGGATTTGTAATACGAATAGCGAGCAGGTTTTTTTCACCTGGTTTAGCGGCCTTTGTTAGATCACACGTAAAGGAAATTTCACCAATTAAATTGTAACCTACTAATTGGCCATTCAAATAAACCTCGGCACGCTGACGTGCGCCACGAATTTTCAATTCAATTTGTTTGTGGTTAAATGCTGAGGGTATTCGCAGCTCTTTATACCACCACGAAACGCCAAGGTAAGAGCCGTTTTTGAGTGATGAATCCGTCTGAGCATAATAATACTCCTTTTCGGTATAATTTTTCAATCCAAATCGACCCCAGTAATGCTCTTCAACAGTAGATGGTAATGTTATCTCCTTCCCAACAGAACTACTCAATATATCCCATCCACCCGTAGGGGGATTAACAGGCAATGTATCCAAACTAAATTCACCTGGTAAATATAAGTTGTCATTCTGCCATTGAGCAGCTGTGTCACACCATAAATACCAGCCCCCATCGGCAATTTCGATAGTGTATTTATCGGCCTTTGAACAGGCTGATAATAAAAGAATTAGAGCAGACAAAAAGACTATTGGATATCTCATAATAAATTAATAAATTTAGGGATAGTGAAATTGCAAATTATTTAGAAGAACTGTAAGTAAATACGTTTTAATAAGAAAGCATACAAAAAAAACCGAAATCATAACTAAAATGCATAATTAAAATAGGCATTATCATTTATTAATTAAGTTACTTAAAATCGTTTTAAAGTTATGGTCGTCATTTAAAAGGTTAACCGTATAAGCGTCTAACTCTCTTCTTAAGGGATAATCACCTCTTTGTTTCTCAAAATTAGCAACGGAAGCACGGAGTCGTTTATCATCCGCTTCAATATTATAGCTTGATGAAAATATTTCATACAGCACTTCTTCCTTTAATTTTCCTTTGCAATCAATATTTAGTAAAAGGTTTTGTGGTTTCTCAATACCAGAAGGATACCAGTTATCCAAACCTAAATTAAAAAATTTGCTTAGGGCTTGTACACTCATTGCCGTACCATTTGCCTTACCATCGAATGAATAGCCTGCAATATGAGGCGTTGCAATATCCAACAAATTCATTAGTTCAATATCTATATCTGGTTCATGTTCCCACACATCAAGAATAGCGCCTGCAATTCTTTTTTCTTTAAGAGCCAATTTTAAAACGTCATTATTTACGACGGGGCCGCGTGATGTATTAATAATAATTGTATCAGGACGAAGCATTGTGAAAAAGTGCCCATCTGCAAGATACTTTGTCATATCATCGCCCTCTTTATTTAAAGGAACATGAAAGGTTATTATATCACATTCTTTAATAATTGTATCCGAAATAACAAAACCACAGCTACCCTCCATGCGTGCGCGAGGAGGATCGTTTAACAAAACTTTAAGACCCATAGCCTCAGCAAGCTTCACTACCTTTTTACCTACATTTCCAACACCCACCACCCCTAGTGAACGATGTTCTAATTTAAAATTGTGTTTTTTACATAAAAACAATAAAGCAGAGGCAATATATTGTTGAACAGAAGAAGAGTTGCATCCTGGAGCATTAGTCCATTTAATACCTTTTGAATCGCAAAAATTTGTGTCAATATGATCGTAGCCTATGGTAGCGGTAGCGATAAATTTAACATTTGTACATTCAAGTAAAGCCGCATTGCATTTGGTACGAGTTCGAGTAAACAATGCATCAGCATCCATCAAATCATCACGTGTAATTTTAGAACCAGGCAAGAATACAACATTAGCAATAGGCTCTAAAACTCCCTTTAAATAGGGGATTTTATCATCAACAACTAGTTTTATCATAAGACTATTATTTCAAATTATACTTTGCAAGATAGATATTTGAAACAAACATATACTATTCTGTTTTTATAATTTATAGATTTAGTGAACAATATGAACTAAAAAATAAATACGATACGCTTATTCAATCCGAATATCGTACTTATTCAATAAGCCATAAACACCATCAAGTGAGAATTTGGCTTTCTTTATACTATTCAATTCAGGATCAATAACATAATTTGAAGCACTTACAAAATCGACTTCCTTCAAAATACTCTTGAAAAAGATTGCATTAAGTAAATCGGAACCAGAAAAAATTGATTTTGTAAGATCACATTCAGTAAAATCAACGTTTTTAATTGAGCTATTTATAAAAGATGTTTTTAATAATTTTTTCTTTGTAAAAGAGCAATAATCTAAGATACACGAATCGAATTTGAGAATAAAAGGAAGACTAATGCAATCGCTAAAATTAAGACCTAGAAGTTTACATTCTTTAAAGGAAACATCATTAAGTTGGCAATCGCTAAGTTTTGACATGGATAGATTGCAATTTAAAAAAATGCAATCTATAAATTTACAAGAGAGAAAAATAGCTTTTGTGAAATCGCATCCAATAAAAGACACATCCTCAAACTCTCTGTTTGTAGTCTTCATATCAGAACAAGTTAGGTTCCGATATGTGTTAGATTCATTAAAAGGTAATTCCATGAAAGAAATGCATTTTTGTTACTAAAAGCATCATCAATATTTAGCCACCAACATAAAAATAACATAGGCTTCTCCACCTGTTTTCATTAAATTTTTCTTAATTCAATTATTCGTTCGTCGGTAATATAATCATCATAATTCATAATTTTATCAATATTCCCTTTAGGTGTAAACTCTATTACCCGATTGCAAACTGTTTCAATAAATTCATGATCGTGCGATGACATAAGCAAATTTCCTTTAAACTTTATTAAGGTATTGTTGAATGCCTGAATAGATTCAAGATCCAAATGATTTGTTGGAGCATCAAGAATCATCACATTTGCATTACGAATCATCATACGTGCAATCATACAACGAACCTTTTCGCCGCCAGAAAGCACATTGGTCTTCTTAAAAATTTCCTCACCTGAGAAAAGCATTTTACCGAGAAATCCGCGCAGATACAATTCGCTAGTATCTTCGGAATATTGAGCAAGCCATTCAACAAGTGTAATATCTTTTTGAAATAAAGCTTCATATTCAAAAGGCAAATAGGTTTTAACAATCGTTTGTCCCCATTCAAAAGTCCCGCTATCAGGCTGCATATGTCCTTTAATAATTTCAAAAAAGGTAGTCATGGCACGAGTATCTTTTGAAAGAAAAATAATTTTATCATTTTTCTGCATTGAAAAGCTAAGATCCTTGAACATTACCTTTCCCTCAATTGTTTTTGATAGATTCTTTACTTCTAAAATATTATTACCAGGTTCACGTCCAGGGGTAAAAATGATTCCAGGGTATTTTCTTGTTGAAGGCTGAATTTCCTCAAAATTAAGCTTTTCAATCATTTTCTTACGACTCGTAGTTTGTTTTGATTTTGAAACATTAGCACTAAAACTCGCAATAAATTCTTTTAATTCTTTAATCTTTTCTTCTGACTTTTTATTTAGAGCTTGTTGTTGTTTTAATGCAAGCTGACTCGATTCATACCAAAAAGTATAATTACCTGAAAACATTTGGACTTTACTAAAATCAATATCAACGATGTGTGTACAGATAGAATCTAAAAAATGTCTGTCGTGAGAAACAACTAAAACAGTATTATTGAAATTTGCTAAATAATTTTCGAGCCAATTAACTGTGTCCAAATCTAAGTCATTCGTAGGCTCATCAAGAAGCAGATTATCAGGTTTTCCAAACAAAGCTTGTGCTAATAGAACTTTAACTTTTTCTTTACCGTTAAGTTCTTTCATCGATTTATAATGGAGCTCTTCTTTAATACCAAGACCACTTAAAAGATTTGCAGCGTTACTTTCGGCATTCCAACCATCCATTTCAGCAAATTGCTCCTCCAGATCAGATACCCGTATTCCATCAGCTTCTGAAAAATCGGGTTTGGCATATAGCGCATCCTTTTCACTTGTAATTTTTGCAAGCTCTGAATGCCCCATTAACACGGTTTGCAATACCGTATATTCATCAAACTCAAAATGGTTTTGTTTAAGAACGGATAATCGTTCATTCTTGCCAAAGGAAACATTTCCTTTCGAACAAGGCACTTCGCCGTAAAGCATTTTAAGAAATGTAGATTTACCAGCACCATTGGCGCCAATTACCCCATAAACATTGCCTGCTGTAAATTTCAAATTTACATCTTGAAATAAGATGCGTTTACCAAATTGAATACTAAGATCAGATACCGTTATCATTAAAAATATTTTTACAAATTAAACCAAATATACACAACACTGTAGCTTAAAGCTATTTACAAACAAATCCCCACTTTCATAAATGGCCACAAAAGTAAAAAATTTAAGCGAATAGAATTGACATTTCAATTGAAATAAACAAAGATTCATTATAATAAGAGATAAAAAAGGCTCTAGCTTTCCATCATCTCTCTTAAACGCTGAATTTGCTTTTGTTTATTTACTTCACGTAGACTGCGAGCTGTTTCAGTAAAATATTGATGAGCAGAGATAAAATCTAATTGTTTCTTATTCCAATCAATCAATGAGCCTACTTTATTCTGACCCTTTAGTTCTTCATAAAGCGCATTTGATACAGGAATAAAATCGGTTCGACCTAAGTAATCAAGATCGGCATCACAAATGATCTGTTCAATTTTTGATTTTGGCTGTGGTGGCATTTTAGTTGCCAAAATTAACTCAGATACTGTCAGAATTTGCAAATCCGAATAACCATATTTTGAGAGATATTCCTTTGCAAAGTACACCGAATTATTTTCATGATCTTCATGTCCTCTTAAATAACCAATATCATGAAATAAAGCAGCTGTTTTAAGCATTAAAATATCACTATCACTAACACCCTCGCCTAATCCGATAAGTTCAGCCTGAGTCACTACATCTAGCGTATGCTTTACATTATGATAATGCATTGTAGTGGGCATTTCTTTTTCAATCCGATTAAGCAAAACCTCTTGCATATCTTCGAATTGCATTAATAAAAAACGAGTGTAAAATTTGTCATTAGGAGTCACTTTATCATCTGAAAAAACAGCTTTTATTCCTACCACTTCATACAACTCCATCTCGCCTTTATTTTTAACTGGAATTCGAGCATAATATTCACAATCAAAAAATTCTCTTATAAGTTCGTAGGTCATTTCTGAGATTACAATTTTTCGCATCTCAATAGCTGATTCAATACGAGAAGTAATATTTACAGTATCTCCTTTAATATCATAATTTATTTTTTTATGATTATCAATAGTTGCAGAAACACTTCCAGTATGAATACCAAAACCTATATCCCAAATTATTTTGCTATTGTACTGTTTAGCTTCAGTTTCTTCAAGAAATTTTCGCATTGATAATGCTGTTAGTACTATCTCAACAGGATTAGTACTATTTCTTACTGGAATTCCACCGGCACATAAATAACTATCGCCAATCGTCTTAATTCTATGAATATTATGTTGAAGCAATAAATTATCAAACTCATAGTAAATATGATCGAGTTCTTCCATCATATGATTTGAATCTTTTTCATTAGGCTTTTTAGAGAAGCCATGTAAATTGAGAAAAAGAACGGTAACACAATCAAAATTTATTGATATGTCTGATGGATTTTTGTATTTTGAGGCGTTTGATGGAATTGATAATTTATCGATAAATACTTCTCTCTCTTTATAACGAGCCTCTAATGTTAAATAGCGTGAAGAAAGTTCTTTTAGCTGTTTTTCCAGATCTTGATTTTGTTTTACCAATCGCGAAATCTGCTTCAACAATTTATCAATCTGCTTATCTGGCATACAAGAATTTATTAAACCATATAAAATTCCAATACGGAAAAATAGCAATAATTTGCGTATTAACACATTTATAAGACGGATAATTCAAATTACATGAAAATCACCTCAAGCTTTACGCACTATAGCGAATAAACATGACGGGAAACAACCGCGATACTAAAATTCTCTTGTTTAATGATTTTGTATGCATAAAACAAAAATCTTATTCTTAATAAATATACAATAACAAAGGGTATAATTAAGAATAACAAAAAACGAATAATAAAGGTTTTTATATTCTTGAAATCTATTTTTTACTTAGAAGTACTATTGATCCTCCATCACATTTCCCAGTTATTAAAACAAGCTGTTTCCCTTTTACTACAATAGATTCAGACCAAATACCTTTTGAAATATCTAAACTTCTTAAAATAAATTTTCCTTTTATCTCAGTCAAATCTAATTTCACTTCGCCAGAAGCTGGAAAAAAAACGGCATATTGCTCATCTTTTATATAATGAAGATACGCTTCATTATCATCACGTTCTTTAAGCAATTTACTTTGCGTGTCGGGAATACCCGAAAAAACATCATATTCTGTTAAAAATGATTTTAAAGTTTTTAGCACATTTTGAACTTTGTCTGATGCATTCATGTCATAAAATACGGGAAATATTGAAACGGATGCAGCGCCTGCAAATAAGCTCTGACAAGATTGTATCAATGTATTCCTCTCGTTTAAATATGGCAAAGAAGTTACAATAACGGGTCTGGGTTTATCAGAAATGAAATGATATGCAAAACCGAAATTATCATTATACTCTTGATTTTCAGCACTAACATTCGCTGAAATATCTAAAAAGGAAAAACTTCCTGATGCATTCATTAAAGACATGAATTGTTCATCATAAATAGTCATGAATTTATAGTTCATACTTAATGGAACAGCTTTACTAATATCCTTAAAAGCCTGAGCAAGCTTTTCTCCTAACTGCAATGTAGCATCTGTTGGGACATCCGTAAGTAATTGACAAATTATGTTATCGTATGGTTTTACTACTTCAGCAATTTTTTGAACAAATTGTTTTTGATAATTAAACGTAATGCTATCCGATAATTCAATGGTATTATAAAAATCACTTGAATTTAATTTTAAAATATTGGAATTATTTTTAGGATTAAATGGATTATTCGCCCATGAATTTATTGTAACATCAGAGACTAAAAAAAGATTAAGTTGCAACATGATTTTATTCTTAGAACTATAACTAAGTAGTGTATTTAGGCGATTCCAATAGTTTGAGCTAAAACTATCTAAATTAAATTTAGTATTAATGACTTGATATGGCTTATCTATTGAAGAATCAGCCATGTTTAAATTTACAACTAAATAATGAATATCTCTTCGAGCAATGCTTTCACAAAATAATTTAGGCTGAATTATATTACTAAAATTAACAGATATACCGGCAGGAAAAACTGGAATTCCTTTGTATTGCAAATAACGCGGATGCAATTTTGAAATCGAAAAGGAGGTATCAGCATCGGCAACAATAGCTTTTTTGGAATTCATCTTACATGATGAGCTTATCAGAATAACTGAAATAAGAATAAGGCTTTGAAATCTATTCATAATAGTATGTTTAAAAAATTCTAATGGTATCCTTAAAAAAAACAATAAATAATGACAACAATTACTACTTAACAAATATAACTTGTTTTCCGCTAATTAACTCTATCTCCTTTCCATTCCACTTTAAAATCCCCGTCATTCCTTCAGGTAAGAATGTTTCAATATATGCAGATTCTTTCCCTTTTCTATCGCAAAGTAACTCAATAGTACCCTTAGGACAAGGCATTGCCACTTTAATGTGTTTAAGATAACCCAACTGTGGCTCAATAAGTACACTTTGAAATCCAGCACTAATAGGCTTAATTCCAGCAATTTGTCTTAAAAACTCATAAATAGGGCTAGCACTCCATGCATGGCAATCCGAACGAGGCTCATTAAGTTCTTCTCCAAAGGTTGTCATTCCCAAATTAAGCATTTCCTTCCAATCAGCAATTAAAGATAAGAACAAATCACCTCTACCCGCTTTTTCAATTGCTCTAAAGAGATAGAATTTAAAATAAATGCTAGAAGGTATCAAAGAAGAGTCATTAATTAGCTTATTTAAAACAGGTATGAACATTGAATCAGGCAAACATCCTGTAAGAATTGCAAATATATTTGCATGAGTACTGAAAAGTTCTTGTTGAGGTGTTTGCGCAATTAAAAAACGTTCATTCACAAAACAAGTTCGATACACATTTTGATTAATAGATTCGGCTAAAGCAGCGTATCGTTCAGATTCATAGGCTTTGCCCGCAGCATCAAAAAGAACTGAAGCATTTTGAAGTGCTGCAACTAATTGTAAATTTATAACTGATGAAACACCATCATAAGCCCCATGCGGCGTGCCGCGAGTATACGCAGGTGTCCAATCCGTAAAGTACCACCATTCATTACTTTTAAAAAGACCACTGGTATCAATCCTTTCAATAAACCAAGCGAGAACAGTTCGAATACCAGGTAAATATTCATTTACCAGCGCTGTATCAGCAAGCATTGAATAATGATCGTAAATCATATCCACCCAAAAGAGAGAAAAAGGCGGTATAATCTGTATTCCAGAAGAAGGGTATCGGCTCTGTGTTAAACCTAAAGGCAGCCTGCTATTATCTAATTCTTTCAATGCTTTTCTAACTAATCGATCGTCGCCCGTTAAATACATTGAAATTAATGCCTGAATGCGCGTATCACCAACATACATTAACTGTTCATAGTATGGGCAATCAAAATAGGTTTCACCTGCACAAATACGCGCAGTAAGCCAACCGGTTTCCCATATCTTCATTAGAGTTGAATCATCACATTCAAAACTCGCCTTACGTTGAAAAGGATATGCTGTGAAAATGTGATAAAAATCTTTAATAATAAGTGGCTCTGATTTTGTTTCGATATCTATCTGGATAAAGCGAAAAGTTCGTAACCACAATGGCCTGAATAATCGGTTATCGCCCCCATCGGGAAGAAAAATATCTGTATTTCCAATTAGTGTTTTCCCTTCAATCTCATTACGGTTTCCTTTTATCAGATGGTCTTTATCATCTTTTTTAAATAGTGCTTCTGCAAATGATAATTTAATGCTTGAACCTTTGCCTGCATTAACAATTAACTCGGGATAACCGATAGACAATTTTTCTTGATCCAACAAAATTTGTACTTTTGAATTGGCGGGTACTGTAAAAGATGAATTAAATTTAATTGATGCTGAGAGATCAATACCTTCACTTCGTAATACCTTAGATATCTCAATACGTGACTCTTCCATGGGAGCGATACTTCTTGGAACCAACATCCACTTTTGTCCATCCATAAAACCATACAAAGTACTTTGTGCAACATTCTCTGCAATAGTCCAATTTTGATCATCGTATTCAATCTCTTCCCAGCCCCATGGATAAAGGGAGCCATCAACCCGATCATTTACCCCTACAACATAATATTCTTTAGAATCATAATACAAAGGGCTATATGCTTTATTGTGCATGACTTTCCAATCACTAATTCCAGTATTGAATTTTGAAAACGCAGTATCTTTAAATGAAAAAACAAAAGCGGTACGTAAGCTAATCTGAGCCATTGGCATATTATCGCCCATATTAAATACCAATGCAGCAATAACATTTTTACCTATTTTCAGAAAAGGTGCAATATCGACTGTTTCATATTTCCAATGTTGAATATCGCCACGCTCAGGTCCCATAGACACAGCTTTTCCATTAATGTATAAGCGATATCGGTTATCTGCACTCACATTCACAATCAACTTATCAGGAATAGCAGCAATATTAATCGTTTTACGAAAGTGATATACTCCATAATCCTTACCATCAATGGCAGGGTATGAAATCCATTTAGCCTTCCATATAAACTGATTTGCGTTGTAAATCGATTTAGAAATTGGCTGACCGGAAACCGTTGATAAGAAGCAAAATAAAACAAAAAACAGTTTTAACATATTAAAGCATTTCACCAAAAATACATAATTTAGATGATTCAATAAAAAAAGCACAAATTCATTTAAGGTTATTTTTTCTCGACTCATTTATCAATTTAATTATCATACAGATACAAAAATGCAAAATTTATTATTTTGTTAATATTAGTTCATAATAGTATCAGCTAAGCAATTTCATCACTAAAAAAATAAATTCAAGGAAGATCAGCTAATAAAATGTATCTTTAAATGTTTAAATATAAAATAGATTTAATAAGCTAATAATTGATTCCTTAAAATAGTAAGAATAAAAAGTGTTTTTGTTTAGAACGAAATAATTTAACATATTTACAAAAAAAAGAAGATATACATCACTTAAAAATATTAAAACTCAATCATTATGAGAAGATTAAAAATTTCATTTGCCATTGTATTGATGCTATCTCAACAACTTGTTCATGCACAATTTTATGGTAATGGTCCTGATGTTGATTATTACAATCAAGGAATAAGCGATATAAAACGAGGGGATTTTCAGGCGGCCATTGATAATATGAACCAGGCCCTGAAACTCAACAACAAATACTCCGAAGCCTATCATGACCGTGGATTTGCAAAAATGAGCCTTAAAAAATACTTTGATGCTATTCAAGATTTTGACACGGCTATTCAATTAGGATTAGTTCGCAAAGAAGTGTATAATAATAGAGGATTAGCAAATATTAATTTGGATAGGAATATTGAAGCTATTGGTGATTTTTCTAAAGCAATTGAACTTGACAGTACCAATTCAGTATATTTTAAACATCGTGGTGTGGCTCGCTTTGGCTTAGGTCAATATGTTGATGCTCAAAAAGATTTTGACAAAACAATTCACTTAAATCACAATGATCCTGATGCCTTTTTTAATCGCGGATATCTTTTTTACACCATTTATAAATACCCCGAAGCATTAGCTGACATGGATAGTTCGTTATTGATAAATGCTTTTAATGTTGACGCAATAACAACAAGAGCGAATATTAAATTATTATTAAAAGACAATGAGGGTTGCATTATTGATTGTAATTCAGCATTAAGATATAAGCCCGAAGATGAATCGCTATTACTACAACGAGGCATAGCAAAAATGAATCTCAAACAATATGAGTCAGCAATTGGGGATTTCTCTACTATTATTAAAAAAAATAGCCAATATGCACAAGCTTATTTTCAGAGAGGAAATTGTTTTGAGTTACAAAATAATTTAACTGATGCCTGCCTAGATTGGAGGGAAGCATTGAAACTAGGTTATTTTAATGCTATGATGAAAACGAAACCATTATGTGGTTTTCCTGAATAATACGAAAACAATGAATTTTCCGTGGGAGCATTCAAGGCGTTATAATGCATACGCTAATCATTTTGTAAAAATATTTGGTAGTAGAGTACAAAAAATTTCAGTAAATGCAGGCTTTACCTGCCCTAACCGCGATGGAAGCATTAGTACAGGAGGATGTACCTTTTGTAATAATGAAGCATTTAATCCATCTTATTGCGACTCAAATAAGCCACTGCATCAGCAAATAGCAGAGGGAATAGAATTTCACAAAATTAGATACCGCAGAGCATCCAACTATTTAGTGTATTTTCAACCTTTTAGCAATACCTACGCATCAACCGACAGACTTGAATTTCTATACAATCAGGCCTTATCGTATCCAAATGTTAAAGGAATCGTAATTGGAACAAGACCCGACTGCATTAGTGATAAAACAATAAATTTACTAAAAGAACTAAGCAAGAACTATTATGTGGTAATTGAAATAGGGATTGAATCATGTCATGATAAAAGCCTTACTAGAATTAACAGAGGTCATACCAATGAACAATCACTAGATGCCATTAGAAGATGCACCAACGCAGGTATAAAAACAGGAGTTCATTTAATAAATGGCCTCCCTTGTGAAACTCGTGAAATGATATTTGAAAATATCACGCAGCTTAATCAATTTGATATATACAGTATTAAATTCCATCAACTCCAAATAATTAAAAATACTCAGATGGAGACCGATTTTAAAATGAACCCAAATGATTATTCTTTTGTTAGTCTTGATGAATATG
Source organism: Bacteroidales bacterium (assembly GCA_038248505.1). Taxonomy (GTDB): domain Bacteria; phylum Bacteroidota; class Bacteroidia; order Bacteroidales; family JBBRXJ01; genus JBBRXJ01. The sequence goes on along the minus strand of JBBRXJ010000018.1, from coordinate 10,805 downwards.
TTGAATTATGCGTGGATATTGCTGAGCGAATAAAACCAAGCATTATTATTGAACGTATTGCCGGTGAAGTACCACCTCGTTTCCTTTCTGGCCCTAACTTTGGATTAGTTCGTAATGATGAGATACTTCGGAGGTTTGAACGAAAATTAGAGGAACGAGATACGTATCAGGGTAAAATATTCACTAGCGCAGGAGTTAAATGATATATTTTGAATGTTGTTCGCCTAGAGCGAGATATGTGATGGATGCTTTACTGTGGAATTGTATATTTATGATAATGCGTTAATAGGTAAACAGACCAGACATGTTGAATACTTTTTGATTTTTGAATTAGAATGCTAATAGATTTTCTGTAAATTTCACTTCTATATAAATCAACTATTTTACCTGCAAAAATTGGAATCATTTCTCAGCATAGTAGCAAAGGACTTACACAGTAAATTCGGTGATGATTTATCTAAGGTCTGCATGGTTTTTCCTAGCCGAAGAGCTTCTTTATTCTTCAATCGTTGCTTATCGCAAGTAATTAGCAAACCCATTTGGGCGCCACAAAGTCTAACTATCGGTGAATTAATGCAAAAATTCACCCCCTTAATACCCACTGATTCATTTGAACTGTTGATTAATCTATATGACATTTATAATAAAGAGAAAAACACTACCGAGAGTTTCAGTGATTTTTATTTCTGGGGTGAAATGATGTTGGGTGATTTTGATGATGTAGATAAATACCTTGTAGATGCGAACAAATTATTCACAAATATCAAAGACATCAAAGAGATTGATCAGCTATTCGATTTTTTAGAAAAAGAACAGATTGAAGCGATACGTATGTTTTGGATACATTTTGATCCTTCAAAAAGCAGTATTCATAAACAAAATTTCATATCTATTTGGAAAGTTCTCAGCACCATTTATAGCCAATTAAATAGTAAATTGAGAGAGAAAAATATTGGCTATGATGGAATGATTTATCGTGATGCGGTAAAGAATATTCAGAATACCGAACATTTACCCGAAGGAATCGAACATTTTGCTTTTGCTGGATTTAATGCATTGAACCGTTGTGAAGAATATCTTTTCAATCATCTAAATAAGCTAAAGAAAGCTAGTTTTTATTGGGATTATGATGAACTTTACGTGGGCGAAGGATCAAGTTATCATCAGGCGGGATACTTTATGCGTAAGAATCTAATTCACTTCCCTCCTACAATTAAATTAGAAAGTTTCTTTAAAGCAAAAAAAAATATTGAGATCATATCAGTATCATCAAACACAGGACAAGCAAATCTTACAGGACATCTTATTGACTTCATAAAAGATGAACTGTCCGATAATCCGGATACGGCAATTATACTTGGAGATGAAAATTTATTAATGCCTGTCTTGTATTCTATGCCTGATATGCAGCACAAAGTGAATATCACGATGGGGTATCCGATGCGAAATACATCGGTGTGGTCACTAATTGAAGTATTAACTGCGCTTAAAAAGAATGCACGCCAAGAAGCAAATGGAACGACTACATACTATCATAAAAACATAGAACAACTAGCAGAACATCCTTTTTTTCAATGCATTGCGCCTGATCATTTTAATACTATCTGTAAAAATATTATTAAGGAAAACCATATTCGTGTTAATACAAACTTCCTTTTAGGGCATCCGCTAGCCGATCGAGTTTTTGAAATTAGTGAAACAAATAAAATAGTCACAACATGGTTTTCGAAAATACTAGAATATCTATTAAACAAAATGGAAGCACTCGAAGACACAAAACTGCAAATGGATATTGAATGTCTTTTCCGCATGTACACTACCGTAAATCGAATACATGACTGTTTAACCGAACGTAATATAATTCCGAGTACCGAAATTTTCATGCGTATATTACGAGATACCACAGCAGGACGTAGCATACCATTTGCTGGTGAACCGCTAATAGGCATACAGGTAATGGGACTACTTGAAACACGAGCGCTGGATTTTAAACGTATCATTATGCTATCTGTTAATGAAGGTAAGATACCAAAGACATCACCCGCCCCTTCTTTTATACCCTATAACCTTCGTTTAGGAAACGGCTTACCAACTATTGAACATCAAGATGCCATTTTTGCCTATTATTTTTATAGAATATTACAACGAGCCGAGAATATAAAACTTCTTTATACAACATCGGGTGATGGTATTAGCAAAGGAGAACAAAGCCGATTCATCATGCAACTAAAATATGATAGCAGCTTACTGCTAATTGAAAAATCAATTAATTCTGGCATCTCTATTCCTATACGAAAAGAAATTATAATATCAAAAAATACAGAGATACAAAAAATACTTGAGCGTTACAGAGAACATTCAGCACTATCACCCTCAGCACTAACAAGCTATTTAGACTGTCGATTAAAATTCTTTTTCTCATATATTGCACATATTAAAGAGGCAGAAACAGTAAGTGAAGAAATAGAAGCTCGATATTTTGGCGATATACTTCATAAATCCATTTATCATATCTACAAAGAATATATTGGAGAAATTATTGATCCGAAACAACTTCTCAAAATAGCCGAAAACACAAATAAAATTGAAGATATTATATACAATGCTATTAATGAAGAATTAGGACGTAATGGGCATTCTGGAATAGAAATGACCGGTAGTAATATTTTACTAAAGGAAGTTTTAAAAAAATATTTAAAGAAAATTATTCTTCGTGATTGTGAGCAAAAGAACTTAAAAATTATTGATTTAGAGAATGAATATCGCGTTCAACTACCCATTGGCAATAGTACAGTATTATTGAGAGGTACTATTGATCGTATAGACCAAATTGGAGAGGTCGTACGCATCGTTGACTACAAAACAGGTAACATTACGCCAAAAATTAAAAGTATTTCTGAATTATTTTCACGCGATCCTGAATTAATGAATAAAGCGGCTTTTCAGTTGCTTTATTATTCACTTTTATATAATAGAAGCACTAGCTTTAATGGCGCTATAATGCCAGCAGTATATACTATTCGCTCAATATACAATGCCGACTTTAAATATAGTTTTGAGATAAATGGTAATGAACTTTATGATTATCGTATTCATAAAAAAGAATTTGAAGAACAATTAGAGCTAGTATTTACTGAAATATTTGATGTGAATTTTAATTTCGACCAAACGGAACATGAAGCAACATGCACCTATTGTCCGTATTCTCAAATATGCCATAAATAAATCAGACTCAAAATAGCACACCTTTACCATCAGATTTACATAAAAATTTCTAGCAAATAATTATAGTCGGTTGAATACACATAATATTTTCCAATAATTACCATGCTGAATTTGGTGGTAAATTATTAAAATTATTACCTAAACTAAAATTTGGTTTTGCAGCCATCTCAAAAGTCAGTTTCCCTCCATTCGTAATATCTGTATGGCTAATCCACAAATTTAAAAGTGGTTTGCCATTCAAAAGCATTGATTTGATATAAATATTCTGAGGAGCAAAATTCTTCACCTCTACTTCAAATATTTTCCCATTATCAAGATTTAATACGGCAGACTTTATAAGCGGCGAACCAATAACATAAATGCCGTTCGCAGGATTTACAGGATAAAATCCTAATGCCGAGAGTATATACCATGATGACATCTGACCGCAATCTTCATTGCCTGCATATCCATCAGGTTGCGCACGATACATCTCCTTAGCAATACGATGTATTAATGCCTGTGTTTTCCATGGCGCACCCATCCAAGTATAAAGATATGCCACATGATGGCTTGGCTCATTACCATGCACGTATTGCCCAATAAATCCTGTCACATCACTTAAATTGCCTTCCACTTTTGATGACATAGCAAACAAACTATCAAGCTTTTTTTCAAACTTTTTAGGGCCACCTGTTAGACGTATTAAATCAGGTACATCTTGCGGAACCGACCAATAATACTGCCATGCATTCGCTTCAGTATAACCGTGACTATGCATAATATTAATAGGACTAAAATCTTTCATCCAATCGCCATCACTATTTCTTGCACGAAAAAAACCAGCAGTTGAATCGTGTAAATTTCTGTAATACCTACTTCTTTTTATGAATGTATTATAGTCATCAATATAATTTATTTTTTTTGCCATCATAGCTACACACCAGTCATTATATGATACTTCAAGTGTTTTAGAAACCGACTCTTTAATAAATATATCAGCAGGATAATAGCCATATTTTGAATAATTTTCCCAATCGGATGCTCGATGGGAGTTTACTGAAGTTTCTTTCACCGCTTTATATGCGGCCTGCATTTCATCATTTGACAAAAGACCTTTAAAGAACGCATCAGCAAGAACAGGTATAGCATGATTGGCAATCATACAATAATTTTCACCTCCCCATAAAGTCCATATTGGCAAAAAGCCTTGTTTCTGATGATGTGCAATCATTGAACGAACAAATGCTGCATCTAAAGAAGGATACAATATTGAATACAATGGGTGAGCAGCGCGATAGGTATCCCACAAAGAAAAAGTAGAATAATACGTTTTAGATGGTGAATTGGCTATTTGATAATCAACGCCACGATAGTCACCATTTAGGTCAGCAATATTATTAGGCTGTATGAGGGCATGATACAAACCGGAATAGAATATTTGCATTTGCTCCAGTGGCGCTGTAAGCTGCACCTTAGATAGCTCTTTATTCCATTTTTGACGAGCATCTTCAACTACTTTGTTAAAATTCCAATGTGTTATTTCTGAATGTAGATTTAGTTTTGCATTCTCTAAACTAACAGCAGATATTCCAACTTTCACTAATATTTGCTCACCTTTTTTTGTAATGAAATGTACCGATCCCATTCCGAATTTAGCTTCCATGTCTTTATTATTCCAACCAGGTTTCTCAACATTATGTGTTAGTTCGTATTTTACAAATGGTTTAGAAAACGTCATTGTAAAATACACATATTGAAAAGGCACCCATCCAAAAGAAAGAAGCATACCATAAACCGTACTGTCATTCTCAATTTTTAATTTTGTCCATGCTGTCGTATTATTTCCAATACCTACTGTAGGGTCAATAATAATATATGCACTATCTGTTTCTGGAAAGGTATATCTATGAAATCCACAATGAGCCGTTGCGGTTAATTCAGCCTTAATATCCTGGTTACGAAGATATACTGAATAATACCCTGGCGTTGCTTTCTCATCTTCATGATAAAAACGTGTACGATATGAGCCTGCAAACTCTGTTTTTGAACCTCTTTTCAAAAACAATTGACCTTTGCGAGGTACAAGCATCAAGTCGCCTAAATCACCCACTCCTGTTCCACTTATATGCGTATGACTAAAGCCCATCATCATAGTATCGCTGTAATGATAACCACCACACCAATCCCAGCCAGTTAAATCTGTATCTGGACTTAATTGCACCATGCCAAAAGGCGTTGTTGCACCTGGAAAGGTATGACCATGGCCACCGGTGCCAATAAATGGATTTACATACTGAGTAAAATCGATAGTTTGGCTTTGTAGTGAAAATGACAAACAAAAGCTAATAAATACAATGAAATACAACTTCATAATCTTTTTGTTTTTATTAATTTACAAACGGTATAACAAAGAAAAAGTCAAGACATACAAAAATTTTAAAACTAAACTAAGGCTAATCTTCGCTTGCAATATAAATAAAAAAAGGTTGCCTCGTTAAGAGACAACCCTTTTCAAATATTACTTTTTTTGTTCTATTTGGTAATTCTGATAGACTTTTCGTCTGAAATGCCTTTCAATGTTACAAAATACAAACCCTTAGTTAAACCGTTAAAGTTAATTTTCGCATTATCAGATTGAATATTTGTAGAAATTATCACCTGACCTAATGCATTGGTAACGTCTAGCTGATCATACTGACCAGCATTATCGATGGTTAATACATCAATTACTGGGTTCGGATAAGCAAATAACTCAAGTGATTTGATTTCAGCGACACTAACATTGTCGTAACGATATACATTCACAGTATAGGTTTTAGTTGAACCATCTTGTGCAGTAACAACAATAGTTACAGCGTTAGAAGTACCCATGGTAAGAGCGATTGCTGAAGAAGCAGCACCACTCGTTACTGAAGAACCATCAACCGTAATTGTAGCATTTGATTCATTAACTGTTGGCGTAACAGTGATTGATGTTGTTCCATAAAGAACCGTATCAACATAACTTAAGGTACTCGATGCAAAAGTAGGCACAAGCGTACCACTGGCAATTGTTAAACTAGATAAATCATTGTCGCTACTTGGACGACGGAATACAGCAACGGTATATGTTTTTGTTGTTGTACCATCAGCAGCTTTAACTACTGTTGTAATAGTAGTAACCGCATTTGCAGTAAGTGTTATTGCTTGTGAAGCAGCACCTGAGGTTACGGCAACGGTATTTACTTTAATAGTAGCAGTTGAATTACTAGAAATTGGAGTCACAGTTAATGTACTCACTGCATTTGCAACAGTATCAACATACGAAATAGTTGCAGAATCAAAAGCAGCAACGAGCGCTCCTGCAGAAATAGTAAGTGCACTAAGGTTTGCGTTGGTACTAGCAGGTAAAGCTAAACCCGCAAAATCTAAATTCATTCCAATTTCACCCGATAATGTATGATTCACCGCATTAACCAAATCACCATAATGCCATGAACCAGCAAAATAGTCAGAACCATAAATATTAGATTCAGTACCCACCACATTGGCAGGTTGATAATATAACTTCATATACCCCAAAAATGAAGATGCGTTACCTGATAATGTACCAGAGAAATTCAAATATGAGAGTACATTAACGGGCTTGTTAATATGTACTGTATTGGTTAAAGCTAAATCAACATAATTATCGGCAATTGAATTAAGACCTAAATCCAATGGAAACTTTTGAGTTGCTGTCCCTATTGGAAAGTTCGTTGTATCAAAAGGATTTTCTAATCTCAAAGTTGCACCAGTTGCAAGCTTTATATAGTTCGCTGCAATGGCGGTCATTTTTCCATTTCTATATAGAATATTTCTTGTTACAATTGGGCTTGCATTAAAAGTTATCGTGCTATCTGAAGGCAAATCAATTTGTAAATCGCGTATAGAAGCAGGAACTAATTCAACTGAACTTGATATGTTACGATTGTGATACTCGAGATCGTATTTTGCACCAGGCAAAATAACCGGAGCTACTTTTATTGAACCACCTGCTCTTGCAAGAAAAGCAGTGTCTGCAAAACTAAAGTTATTTGTAGCCGATGTATTAATTTTTCCGTTAACTAAGGCAAGCCCACCGTAAATAGTGTCTTTACTCATCATATTAACACCCTTACCTACTTTATTTACCCAAAGCTCACCAAGTATACGATAGCCTTTTGCAAAAGCGATTGTACATGTATCAGGGCCATTCAGATATATTTTGCTAGATACTGTGCCTCTCAATTGTGAACTATTTCCAGTATTTGCTATAGTACAAATACCATTCACAGTAAGAGTTTGCCCATTCAAATCAAAATAGCCACGTGTATAGTCATTTGATTGAATATAGAAATAATGATTAACCGTTATTGGCACATACAATACTGCATATAAGTACATATCATTGCGATCAGCACAAAAAATGGTGTCAAATACATTTAATTGAGAGCTGCCTTTGAATGCAGATTTTGAACTATTAGCAAGAAACCATCTACCACTAGAATGAGTAAATGATTTTGCGTTAAAAGTTATAGTATCGTTAACTGTTATACGTTGAGCATTAGCAGTAACATCAGCACCTGGGTTAGATATTATGGTTTTTCCTAGTATAAAAGAACCATCTCCATTAATAATATCGGTGCTCCCTGTTAATGTTAAATTACAATATTTTGTGGCAGTTTCCCACATTTTTACTGCATTAATAGTTACTCCATTATTAATAATTCCATTTACGCTTAAATTTACAATCCAACTATTTGAACTATTAACCATAAATTGAGCATTTCCACTCATTAATGTTATATTTCCTTTTACAGCAATTGTTTGACCATTGGCTCCAAACTGCAATATAGCGCCATTATTATATACATCAATATTACCAAATACGGTAATATTGCCACTAAAGGTTTTATAACGGTCATGGCGATCACCTGTAACCACTATATTATAATGATTTACATTTGCGATCGTTTGATTAGCAAACGCATGATAATCTACTGTATTATTTGGGGTATCAAATACAAAAGCACCATTATACAAAGTAGTTCTAGAAGTTGAGAGTCTTAAATAAGAACCTGGTGCTTGATACCAAACACGAGCAAAACTACTCACCCCAGCAACGATAGAATCGCTACCTCCCGTTTGATCAACATAGGTTTTATTTACAATTTTAAGATCGGCATTGGTATTCGTTTTACCAATTTTAATCTTTACCGGTATCACAATTGAAGGACCAGAAGTATATGTGCTCTCTAAAATCAAACTATCGAGTAATGAAAGAAATGCTCCAGTACCACCACTAATGAAAACATATGGTTGTGACCCTTTCATTGCAAATGAAGGATTAATTGCTCTATCAAAGGTAATTGTAGAACCTAAAACAATATGATTAAATGTACCATTATTGATAAGAGTATTATTGAATGTTGAATTTGTTCCACCACCGCTACCTGTAAAATTCCAAGTACCGCCAATATTAATTGTTATAGTACCATTAAATATATTATTACCACCACCATGTACATCACCAAAATAACCATTAACAACAGTATTACCACTTACTGTCATATTTTTTGTTGACATAATAAAACGACCATTAGCACCAATAGTTAAGTTATTACAAAAAGTATTAGCATTTTGACCTACATTATGAAGAATGAAAACATTCGTTATAGCTGTTGGAACAGCATTGCTACTCCATGTTGACGCCACATCAAAATCACCATCTGTAACAGTATAAACATCGGTAGGTGTATAAACCGAAGCAGCATTGGCAATAGCAGTCCACTCACCCGCAATGGCGTTAATTGCATTAAAATTAATCGAATTTGTTGCAACATCAACCGATGTACCAGCCTGTCCAACGACCCATCCGATACCAGGTGTAGTTGATAAACGAGCTACCACCTTCAAACTGTCTTCTACTAATGGTGTAACAACATCTGCATTTGCATAAATTATACTACCAGATGCTGAAGTAACGGTTATATTAGCAGAAATAATTCGATAAAAACGACTTAGAGCACTATCTGCACCACTTGTTAAATCATGAGGTTTATTAATATAGTTAAATTTAATAAATCGTGAATTTACACCACCAATTAAAGCCCCAGTTAGCGCTGTAATAGTATAGGGAAGATAATCGGCATTCGTTCCAATAGGATAAACTCGGGTAAAACCGGCAAGAGCATCCGAATGAAATTCAAAAGAACTAGTAACAGTAGTTAAGCGAATACTATTCGTTGCATTAAAGGTTCCATTCAGCGTTGAACCTGCATTCATGGTTAGTTTCTGGTCAAAGCCAATTATATATGCTCCACCATTAAATAATATTCCACCTGCACTACCAATTGTTAAATTTGCTTGACTACATCTAAAGTCGGTACCATTTAGTGTAAGTAGTCCATTTATTGTTGCACCATTATTGGGTTGAAAGCGTGTACCCCCTCCATTCAAAGTAAGATTACCATAGTTACCTGCAAATAGGTTATAATTTCCAGCATAATTATAAACAAAGATACTTGCATTTGCCAAACTAATTGTACCATTATTAAGTGCTTGTCCATTTAATATTAATGAACCAGTTGAGCTTATGTTAATAATACGACGATTTATATTAGCACCCGTTGTTAAATCAAAACTTCCTAATATAGTTGCTGTACCAGTACTGATGCGAAGTTCGACTGTTTGAATATCGTTGGCCGAACTATTCATTGTAATAGAACCAGCTTCTAATGAAGCTGAATCGACATTCAATAAATTTTTTACAGTACCAGCTGTTGGAAAATTAAAAAATACCCGACCAGTAACAGTTAATTTAAATGGTTTTTTTACATAAACCAAAGTATTAGTAATTGCTGTTGGTGCATAAGTTAATGTGGCACATGTTACATCTGCAACCACACGAATGGTATCACCTATGGCAATTAAAACAGAATCTGTGGCTATTGGTGCAACACCCCCCACCCAAGCGGCAGGATCACTCCAATTTAACCCACCATTTACGTTGGTTGTTGTTTTTACAGTAGCTTGAGTAGTTAAGCTAAGGCACGCTAAAAATAGTGCGAAAAATGTAATTTGAAATAGTTTTTGTTTTATCATATTTATTTGTTTTAAAGTTTAAACATTATTATATCAAAAGTCATAATTAACAAAAATACATAATATGAACGACAAAATCACATTTTAATCATTCATTATTCATTCATAATAATAATCGCAATCTATTTATAATCATTGAAATACAAAAATAAACAGCTAATAAAACCATTACTTAATCATTATGTAGAGATCATCCTAATTTCAACCCTCATCAACAAAAACCATATTTTGAAAAGAAATAATTGATTTTTAAAAGTTCATCATAAATTAACTAAGTACATATATTTAAACCAATTATATAAATCAATTTAAGATCGTTACTAATTAAATTATGTATTTGATTTCTCTTATATATTATGAGACCGTTGCAAAAAGCCCCCTAACGTTCCAGTTTTATTTTTAGGAGTTTTATTTTGATTATTTTTGATATTTCAGTAAAAAAACAACCACATATCTTTAGTTTTTTAACCTTTACAAGGTTATTTTTGCCTTTT
>JBBRXJ010000017.1:0-43287 GCA_038248505.1 Bacteroidales bacterium | reverse complement strand
CTGGTAATGTTGCCCCTGAAATATCGCTACCTAGTCCAAATGGAAACGAAATTGCATTATCTTCCTTACGCGGAAAATATGTATTGCTTGACTTTTGGGCATCATGGTGCGGGCCTTGCAGAAAAGAAAATCCCAATTTAGTTCGCATTTACAATCGTTTTAAAGATAAAGGTTTTGAAATTTATGCTGTTTCACTTGATAAAGCAAAAGAATCTTGGGTACGCTGCATTGAGCAAGATAAATTAACATGGATACATGTTAGTGATTTAAAATTTTGGAGTTCAGTTGTAGTGCCATTATATAACGTTAATTCAATACCTGCTAATGTATTGCTCGATAAGGAAGGTAGAATTATTGAACGCAATCTTTACAACCAAGCACTAGAATCTAAACTTGCTGAGATTCTAAAATAAATGAAGCTCCCTGCAAATAAAAAAATATACTTTGCATCCGATGTGCATCTCGGGTTGTATCCTGAAGATAAAAGCAAAGAACGCGAAAAAGCTTTTGTAAAATGGCTCGAAACTGTTCGTAAAGACGCAGCAGCCATATATTTACTTGGTGATATATTTGACTTTTGGTGGGAATACAAAAAGGTGGTACCACGCGGCTTCGTTCGCTTCTTTGGTAAGATAACAGAAATTACAGACGCTGGTATTCCAGTTCATTTCTTCACCGGTAATCATGATATGTGGGCAAGAAACTACTTCACGCAAGAATGTGGCATGATTGTTCATGATGGAATTCTTATTTGTGAATTTAACGAAAAAAAATTCTACATGGCACATGGTGATGGTTTTGGGCCGGGTGATAATGGTTATAAATTATTAAAGATTGCCTTTAGAAGCCAATCTTTGCGTTGGCTCTATTCTCGTGTACATCCAAATCTGGCAATAAGTATTGGTCATATTTGGGCTAAAAAAAGCCGATACTCAAATGGTTTGGTAGAAAAATTTGAAGGGGAAGAAAATGAACGTCTCATACCGTACTCTAAAAACATTCTCAAACAAGAACACTTCGATTATTTTGTATTTGGTCATAGACATCTAGCTCTCGATTACAAACTCAACGAAAAATCGAATCTTATGGTACTTGGCGACTGGATAACACTTTTTACCTACGGTGTATTTGATGGTGAAAAGATGGAGTTAAAAAAATGGGATATCTAATTACAGAAGAATGAACATGCACTCATAGAAATAAGAATTCTGATTCTACATTATCATACACCAACAACATGCTTAAGCTTAGCAATCGGATATTTTCGCAAGATTTTAAATAAAAGCAAAGCCCGTCAGGGCTGATATTTCGGTAGAAAGATATAATATAAAAACAAAGTGAATCCCGCTAGGATGTAACTTCGGTAAATAGATGTTTCGTCCCATACGGGACGTGCTGTGTTGTTTTAGTGATTTTTACCGAAATAACGTCCCTAGCGAACCCAAAATGTCTGACAATATAGAGTAAAACAATAGGTGTACAGTTATGCAGAATCAATATAATAATTGCATGCCGAGAGTATATGAACATAATAGGTGAGTTTATTCAAAATATTTATCACCGCCTTGTGCAATCGCATTAACAATACACTTCATCTAAATTTCTCCACAAAACACCTGCATACACACAATTTATTCCATCTTTTTCTGTTATTTTAGGGCTGTAATGCGGAAACGTTTTAAACATATCATCTCGATACTATTTGTCTGTACTGCGCTTAACGCGCAAAGCCAACAAACATCAACATTGTATGGAGTTATAAGAGATAATCAAAACAATACGGTTGAGAACGCAAACATCATAATTTCAAACAGTACCATTGGCACGAGTAGCGATAAAATGGGGCGTTACCTTTTGCAAATTCCATCAGAAACCCAAATTTCACTGGTTATTAGCTATCTTGGATTTAATACTGACACACTACCTATATTTCTGAAAGCTGGCGAAAAAAAGATTATGAATCATAATCTATCAGAAAAGACAACACTTATATCCACTTTTACTATTCAAGCAGAACGAGAGCGAACTACATCTATGGTAAACATAACTATAGAGAAACACACTATGTTACCTAGCGTTGCTGGCGGTATTGAGTCGGTTATTAAAACACTTCCGGGCGTATCATCAAATAACGAATTAAGCTCGCAGTATTCTGTTCGCGGTGGAAATTATGATGAAAATTTGGTGTATGTAAATGATATTGAAATTTATCGTCCCTTTCTAATACGCAGCGGGCAGCAGGAAGGGCTGAGTTTTATTAATCCGGATATGGTATCTGGTTTACGTTTTTCATCAGGTGGTTTTGATGTGGCGTATGGCGATAAAATGTCGTCAGTACTTGATATAAGTTACCGTAAACCGAATAGCTGGGGTGGCGGCTCATCATTGAGCTTTTTAGGTGGCGACGCGTATCTTGAAGGCATATCAAAAAACAATAAGTTCACACATATTACAGGAGTGCGTTATAAAACCTCACAATATCTTCTAAAAAGTTTAGATGTAAAAGGCGAATATCATCCGTCATTTATGGATATGCAGACCTATATGACCTATACCATCTCCGATAAAACGGACATTGCTTTTCTTGGTAACATAGCACAAAATAAATACACTTTTATACCCGAAGAACAAACTACCGCATTTGGTACCACACAAAAGACTCTAAAACTGCGTATATATTATGATGGCAGTGAAGTAGATAAATTTGCAACCATGCTTGGCGCGTTATCATTAACCCATAGGCCAAATAAAAACCTCAGCATTAAATGGATTAACTCATTGTATAATGCGAGCGAACAAGAGACATTCGATATTCAAGGACAGTATTTAATTAATGAAGTAGATCAATCATCGGCACCACAAACAGGTAGTGATAGTGCAATGAATTTAGGTGTTGGTACATTTCTTAATCATGCGCGCAACTACCTTGACGCAACTGTATTCTCAAGTAGTTTAAGAGGCACACAGATTGCTGGCCTCAATCGCATACGTTGGGAAGCACGCTACCAGAGAGAAATAATTGGCGACGATTTACATGAATGGCAAATGCTCGATTCAGCAGGATACAGTCTGCCTTACAGCGATCAAACAATAAAACTACAAGAAGTGGCTGTTGCTAAAAATAATTTAGCTACCAACCGACTAAGTGGTTTTATTCAAGAGTCACGTAACTTTAGCCTTAACGGAAGAATTTTAACACTCGTTGCGGGCTTGCGTGGTGCGTATTGGTCATTTAATGACGAACTCAACATTAGCCCTAGAGCATCGGCATCATTCAAACCAATGTGGCGTCGCGATTACGTTTTCCGTTTCGCAACTGGTTATTATTATCAACCTCCTTTTTATAAGGAATTCCGAAAAAGTGATGGAACAATAAACACCAATATAAAATCTCAGCGATCACTCCATTTTGTAATTGGCAGCGATCATAGCTTCACCGCTTGGAACAGACCTTTTCGTTTTATTACAGAAGCCTATTATAAAAAGATGGACAATCTCATTCCATACAAAATTGATAATGTTAGAATACGATACAGCGCTGAAAACTTAGCATCAGGTTATGCCAGTGGTATAGATATGAAAGTGAATGGTGAATTTGTGAAAGGTGCCGAATCGTGGTTTAGCCTATCCTTCATGAACACAAAGGAAGATGTAAAAGGCGATTTTCACCTTGATTCACTTGGGAATAGCACGGAGATTGGCTCATACCCTCGGCCAAGCGATCAATTAATAAACTTCGGATTGCACTTTCAGGATTACTTCCCCAACAATCCAACATGGCGAATGCAACTCACCTTTATGTATGGAAGCAGATTACCATACACGAGCCCCTACTCAAAACGCTATGATGATTTTTTCAGAATGCCACCGTATAGGCGGGTAGATGTTGGATTATATAAGGTAATTATTAGCGACGAGGTTAAACCTAAAAACCTTAATACCTTAAAACATATTAAAGGAATGTGGTTTGGAATTGAGATTTTTAACCTATTCAATATAAGTAATACCATCTCCTACTTATGGGTACGAACTGTAAGCACTGACCCAAGCATACCTGATATGTTTGCCGTGCCAAATTACTTAACCAGTAGAAGGCTTAATGTTAAATTTACCATTAAGTTTTGATATTGTGCTATTTACATAAATACTATCCAGTTTTTTTAAAGTGAATTATTATTCATTGAAGGGACTTTAAAACATATAATTTTCTTATATTCGTGCCTTAATTTTAATAGAACTATTTAATATTAATACCACTTTCAATGGCAACACTTGAGAAAATCAGAAGCCGTATGGGCGTATTACTCGCCGTAATTATTGGTTTATCCTTACTAATGTTCGTTTTAGATGACTTTATTCGGTCTGGAAACAGCTTGTTTCAACAGAATCAGAATGATGCCGGTAGTATTAACGGTCAAAGTATAAGTTATCCTGAGTTTGATGCCGAAGTTGAAAAATTAGCTGCGATATACAAACAAAACAATCCGAATATGGAAATGGATGAAAAAACCATGGATGGTATTCGTGAAAGTATTTGGAATCGCTTCATCATGGATAATACCATTACCCCTGAGATGAAAACTTTAGGTATGACTATCACTCCAGAAGAACTTATTGATGTTATTGAAAATAATTCATATGTTCGTCAGTTATTTACTGATCGTCAAACAGGTATGTTTAATAAAGCGAATCTGATGAACTTTATTCAAAATCTTGATCAAGTTCCTGAAGAGCAGAAAAAATTCTGGCTTTCATTAGAACAAGACATTGAGAACCAACATCGTCAAGCAAAATACAATACACTGATCAGCAAAGCAGTGTATGTTACGAAATATCAAGCTGAACAACGTTATACCGAGAACAACACCCGTTTTAGCATTGACTTAGTAAAACTTAGTATTGAAACAATTAGCGATAGTAGCCTTGAATTAAGTAACTCCGATTATAAAGCCTACTACAAAGAACATAAGAATGAATTCAAACAAACTGTTGATGCCCGCGATATTATTTATTTAGCATGGCCAATAAAAGCATCAGTAGATGATGACAGTGCCTTCTTTAAAGAAATTATAAAGCTAAAAGATGAATTTATTGCAACGGATGACGCACGACAATTTGTAAACTTAAACTCTGATACCCTTTATACAGATAAGAATTACAACAAGGGAGAAATACCCGTTGAAATTAATGACTACATGTTTCTGGAAGCTAATCCAAATGATGTATTTGGCCCCTATTTTTCAAACAACACATATGCATTAGCTCGTCTTATTAAACGACATAATGTTTCTGATTCAGTTCAAGCTCGTCATATACTATTACAACCAAGCCAAACCATGTCTGACGAACGTGCTAAAACACTTGCCGATAGTATATTTAAAGTGTTAAAAAGCAATAAAGCTGAGAACTTTGGTGTATTGGCAATGCAATTCTCCACTGATGGGTCAAAAGAAAAAGGTGGTGATTTAGGTTGGTTTGCAGAAGGTGCCATGATAAAAGAATTTAGCGACTCCTGTTTCTATAATGCTACTGGAAAAATAATGTTGGTAAAAACACAGTATGGTTATCACATTATTCAAGTAACTAATCGCACAAAACCTACTGAAAAAGTACAAGTTGCCATTTTAAAACGCGAAGTAATACCAAGTTCAAAAACACGTCAAAGCATTTATGCTAAAGCCGTTCAATATTCAACACAAAACAATACGGCAACACTTTTTGAAGCCAATGCTACAAGTAGCGGTATTCAACTGCAAGTATCAACCAATACTCGCGAAGATGCTCGTGCGGTTAATTACATCACAAATGCACGCGAAATGGTACGTTGGGTCTTCAATACTGCTAAAGTTGGACAGATTTCAGCACCTATGGAAATTGAAGACAATTATATTGTTGCTGCGTTAAAAGAATCAAAAGAAGAAGGCTATATTCCACTTGATAAGATAAAAGAACAAATAAAGCCTAATGTAATGCGCGAAAAGAAACTTCAGATGCTTACTGACAAAATGAATGCAGCAGGCACTTCGGATATTCAAGCATTGGCTCAAAAACTCAGCATTGAAGTAATGAGAGCTGATGATATTATGTTCTCAAGCTATGGAATACCTGGTGCAGGCATTGAACCAAATGTGGCAGCAGCTATTTCAGCTTTAAAACAAGGTGAAACGAGCAAAGTTATTAAAGGTACAAATGGAGTGTTTATAGCAAAAGTAAACACTATTACTCCTGCTGAGAAAAAAGAAGAATTTAGCATGGAGCAGTATTCTATCATTGAAGAATTGAAATCACGCGCTGGTTATGATTCATACGAGGCATTAAAGAAAATATCTAAAATTGTTGATCGTAGAGCAAAGTTTTATTAAGATATAGTATTAGTTCATAAAAAAAGCCTTCGAGATTCGAAGGCTTTTTTTATGAACTAATATTTTAATGATTCGTTCGAAAGGCGAAAACACAGCGAACTAGTATCTCAATATATTAATAGAGAATAGGAATAATTTTAGGCGCTTCTGCTAATACCTTTGGTGCTTTTTTATTGATGGCCTCTATCGCTTTATTAATCTGTCCTAATGAACATGGCATTGTTGCCACAGAGAATATGGCCTTCTCTTTATTATGCCTATTATGACTCACAGTATCAATATTAATTTTTTGTTCACCAATTGCTGTTGTTACTAAGCCAGTTATTCCAGGATAATCTTCAGTAGTAAAAGTTATATTGTAAGGGAATTCAAACTGATCGGAGTTCACCAAGTCGCAAGGACTCGCATCCGTTATGTTGGTGATTTTTTTATTGTATTTAGCAATAAAAACAATATCTGAAACAATTGAGCTTGCAGTTTCCAAACTACCTGCACCTTTTCCTACAAAAAATTGTTGGCCTGAATATTTATTAATAACCTTCACGCAATTGGTTGCTCCATTAACTTTTGATAGAAAATTAGCATACTTCACCATCATTGGCTTTACTGCAGCATATACTTTTTTATCAATTTGTTTTGCATAACAAACCAATTTTATAGTACAACCCATTTCATTGGCCAAATCTAAATCTTCTTTAGAAATAGTTTGAATACCTTCTTTCAATAATTTGCTATAACTAATCTCTGCTCCAAAGGCTAATTTTATTAGAATAGCTAATTTATGTCCAGCATCTCCTCCACTAATATCCAATGTAGGATCAGCCTCTGCATAACCAGCATCCTGTGCCATTTTTAAGGCCGTTGCAAAATCAAGACCCTCCTCCTGCATTTGAGAAAGAATATAATTACTGGTACCATTCATAATACCAGAAATCTCAATCACTTTATCACCAGTAAAATTTTCGCGTATGGCTTTAATAATTGGTATAGCACCGCAAACACTGGCTTCATAACCTAGTCCTACATTATTTGCTTTGGCCGTATCAAACAATACTTTACCATTCTCTGCAAGAATAGCTTTATTTGCAGTTACCACATGTTTACCTGCTTTGAGTGCGCTTATTAAAACATTAAGTAAATATTCGCTCGTTCCACCAATTGCCTCAACAACCAAATGAATATTTTTATCATCAATTACTTCTTTAATATATTTTCCTGCTTCTTCTTTGCTAAGATCCTTGCCTCCTCCAGCAAACAAATTCATTGGCAAATTATAGGCCGATGCACTTTTGGTTGGAGCCAAATCTACAATCTTCTTTAATTCAATTTTGCAAGTTGACCTTTCAGCCAATTCATTTTGCATATCGAGAATTATTTTTGCAACTCCGCTTCCTACTGTGCCACAACCTAAAATGGCGATATTAAAATTTTCCATGTTATTGAATTGTTATTTAACTAATGTATTATCAGCCCACTAAATTAAGAATTATTATTACAATTCGTTAATATTTATTAACATACTAACAACAAGCTTATTAGCAATAGACCCACGTATTTAAAATGAACGATTTTAATGCTTAAAAAGAACCATCTGAGGATAAAAACGATACCTCATTTTAATCAATCCTCTTTATCTTACTTATATCTAATTGCACTTTGCTATAATATTTAAGCTGTAAACCTTGAAGAAAATTACGAATTATTTGATCATGGCAAAGACGATACTGACTTTGATCTGGCTTACGGAAAAATGCAGATAACTCATGACTACTAATACGACGATCAACCAAATCGAGAATTTTTAAGATATCATCATCCTTAAGATTTAAAGCAATTTTCAATTTTCGAAATATTATATTATTGTTTAGCCGCTCTTCTGGTTTTGCCTGTATACCTTCTTTCTTCCCTCTATTAACATTAATAAAGCCATTTAAAAAAATGGCCAAATCCATATCGCAAAGCGGCTGAAAAGCCTCATCATCTTCCTTTTTTAACCAATCGCTAATCTGTGTGCGAGTAACAATACTATCAGCTAAACCAAAAATCTCAATCATTTTTGAATCATTGATATCGAAAATATATCGTATGCGGCGCAAAATATCGTTATTATCCATTGAATTTATTTTTATTAAATTTTTCTCAAAGAAAAATTTTCTATTATGCGGCTCTAATAATTTTCAAAACTGCTAATTCATATAATACTTTGGTACTACAATTAGCCGGTAATTCTACAATAACGTTTTTACCATTTTGTTTCCAGTTCAATGGTTTCTCATTACCTATGATTTTTACTACAGATCCTGCACCCAAATTCAAATCACGAAGAATGAATGAAGTCACATCAGTTATTGGGATAATACAGTAAAGTGCAGCCCCTTTTTGAGTAAAAAAAGCTTGAATATTAGCACGCTCTGATGAAGGTTGAATTAATTTATTGATGTCGTAATCAGACATATAATTTTTTGTATCCGATTTAGGTATTAATCCCTCACTCCACTGGCATGGTTTAGTATAATACTTCGTTCCGTAAATAGCCTCACCATTTCTTTGCAACCACTCACCCATCTGAAGTAATCGTTCTTCCATAATTACAGGAATTGTTCCGTCAGCTGCCGAACCAATATCGAGTAATAAATTTCCACCTCTACTTACAATATCACAAAGTATTATTAGCAATTCTCTTGCAGTCTTATAATCACTCAACTTTTCAGTACGATTATAGCCATACGACATTCCCATACCACGGCTTTCTTCCCACAACACACCAGGCTGCATACCTGCACCATATTCTGAAGTATAATATGAACCATGTTTACCTCTTGTGTTTTTACCCCAACGATCATCCACTACAACATTATCCTTAACCGATGATTCATAAAACAACCAGATTAATAATTCAGCACTATGCCAAGCACTATCATTCATATCCCATTCGCCATCTGAAAAAATTAGCGATGGCTGATACCGTGTTACAACATCTTTGAATTGTTGATGCATATGCTCTATTACATATTGATTTTTATTTGACAACCACAGCGGATTGTACCATTCATAGAGCGAATAATAAATTCCAAAAATCAAGCCCTCATTTCTAGCTGCAACAGCCAACTCACCAAGAACATCTCTTTTAGGACCAACCTCTACGGCATTCCATGGTCTTCCATATGCTTTGCTTGCTTCAGCACTTGGCCATAAACAAAAACCATCATGATGCTTTGAAGTTGGAACAATATATTTTGCTCCCGATTTCTTTATTAAACTTGCCCAAGCTTTAGGATCATAGAATTCGGCTTTAAACAAGGGTGCAAAATCAGTATATTGAAAACTATCACCATAAACCTTTTTATGAAATTGAATAGTAGCAGCAAAATTTGGACGAGTTGGATTAGTCAAATTCATCCAATACCACTCCGAATAGCCATCAGGGCCAACTGGGGAGAAAGCAGGCACACTATACAAACCCCAATGAATAAAAATACCAAATTTAGCATCTGCGAACCATTGTGGAACTGGCTTTTTATCAACGGCTTCCCATCGTTTTGAATAGGGTTGCGATAAAGTAATGAATGAGATTATAAAAAAAACAATTGTAAAAAAAAAAGATTTAATTTTCATAGGTTGCAAAAAAAGGTTAATTAAAAAACTTTTACTAATAACAATATTATTCCTCTGGATGTGTCTCACGACGCTTACGTCTTACGTAATAAAGAAGAAAAGCCATTCCAGCAAGAATGAAAAACATATAGCTCTTTTTAATTCCAATCATATAAGTTTGGTGCAATGCGAGCCCAAAACAAATTATCATGATTACAAACCACAATTTCTCCATTAATCCATCAATTGACTTCTTCATCTTTAATATTTACGGTTCCTTCTGACCCAATTAATTTCCATTTTGAAAAATCTTGCTCTGCCTCAAACCCATCGCGTCCACAAAAAACACCATCTGCAGTAGTAATTTTCGAAAATAGATTTGAATATATTCGTTCTTCCTTCTGATCCCAAAACATCAGCTCCGTATTTAAATGCTCGCCTTTATCATTTTTTGCAACCACATCATGACGAGCCTCCCATAATTCTTTTTGAGTATAATAGATAGCATAACGTGCAGTTATTGTAGATGTGATTTGCTTACTCGCATTATAGAAAGTGACTTTAACACCCTTTGGAAATTCTATATAGGGATCTTTAGGTAGATCAAAATTACTCATAACTGGTGCAAGTACCCTTAGCTTGATCCGTGCACTATCAGAATATACTATATTAGCATCAATCATAGTTACATCAGGCAAAACAATGCCTTTTGTAATAGACTTTATTTTCTCAATATCATTCTCACATGCATTCAAGATTAATGCTGAGAGAATAATACAAAGAATTACATTTTTTGATACTATCGGTTTCAAATCACTTGCGGCCTCTAACGGTTGTTGTTTCATTTATCCAACATCCTACAGTATATGATTGACCTTCTTCAAGACCATTAAAGAAAATAACTTCTTTTGAAGGATACTGACCATACATGTATGAAATTTGCTGATTCACACTTTCAGCAAGACTTGCATCTATACTTTTGGCTTTATTATAATAGTCAACAGCTAACCAAGGAGCAGGATTAAGCTCTCCATTATTGCAATTCTTAACCGTTGAATAGATATAGCCAATAACCAAATACCCCTTTGCTGTATTACTTGCATCAAGTTCAATTGCTTGACGAACATAGTTTCGTGCTTGAGAAGGATTGGATGTTGATAGATTAGCTAATTGCATTAAATAATCTGCTTTCGTTTTTCCATCCGTTTCTATATCAATAGCTTTTTGAAAATAATTTATTGCCTTTTCATTTTCGTCTCTCGAACGAGCTAAAGTAGCAACCAAATAATACAGTTTAGCTGATGCATTTGTTTTTAAAAGTGATTCGCAAGCAACATAATACACTTTTGAATTCATACATTTCATATTTTCACATACATTCACAATTTCTTTAAGAAGTGAAGTATCGTTTGGTAAATTTGAAACTTTTGCAGAATAATACACATCTAATTTATCACAAGGGATTTTTTCTCCAACAAACATTGCTATCACAGCATCCTTCGCCTTAGGGTGATCCAAATCCTTCGATTCTTTGGCTATCAATTCATCAATCGCTTCATTAATTTTTGCAAATGATGAAATAAATTCATCATCATTTAATTTGGCTGATTTATGAAGAAGAACAGCAGAGTTCATTGCTGTGGCAATAATCTGGTCCGTCATTTCTTTTTTCTCTGTTGCAACTGACTCCATCAAATATGTATAGGCCTCATCTACTGCTTCCAATTTATCAGAACGATATTTTAAGAGATCAACACCTTTGCGACCTACAACAAAACCGCGTTGTCCAAAATATTTTATACGAGCATCATACACCATCATCAATGTATCAATGTATGCTTGCTTTAATTCTGGAGTTGCTGCCTTCTCAATTACTTCATACATAATTTTGGGCCCATCAATAAAAAGATTTTTACTAGCCGTTGGGCATTCGGTATAAACTATTCTCCAATAGCGATAGGCATCTTTTAATAACTTCTGTTTAACATTATCACGATATAATGAAAGATTCATTACGCAACGAATACTATCATCACCATGACCATATTTACTTCCATCAACAATTCCTCGTTGTGCTGAAACTTGCACTCCCATGCCGAGAAATAAAAAGGCTACTACACTAAAAATTATCGTTCTCATTATCTTGTTTTTTTATTATATATTTTGTATTCCAAAAAATTCATCTTTACAGTTAAGAATTATTGAATTCATTAAACTATATTAATAACGAACCAGTCTTAAAAAAGTTATTTTTAATAGATCGCACCCATCTGTTTTTCTTCTCGCACATTAATAATTAAATAGTATTCAGACTATTAATCATACTTTGGTTTAAAAAACCAAAAATCATAAAAGCTAAGGTTTAGCATGAAGATATTATAATTTTCCTCAATAAGGCCATTATTGGTAGTTCCCCTTCTGCCTGTTTCCCATGTTATATTGAACATGGTATTTGAATATCTTAATGGCAATCCAAGTCCTAAACTAATTCCATTATCACCAATTACACTCCCATTCAAATCTAAATAACCGCTTGTTGAGTGAGCACCAGCGCGGTAATTAATACGTTTCCAATAGTTGCGAAAAGATTTTTTATTAGGCACGTACTGCACACCAAGCGCAATCGAATTGCAATTTATAAAATTATTATATCTAGGATCTGTGAGATTACCCCAATTATGCATACTATAATCTAAACCAAAAAGTAATTTATCTTTTAATTCAAGCGAAAAGCCTGCTGTAATAACCTCTGGCAATTGTATAGAACTTTTAACATTATCTTTTGATACGCCATCAATATTTATTGTGTCTATATTTTCAACTCCTCCAGTAATGAGAGTTGATTTATAAATGAAGGTTTCGTGACTAGATAGCTCACTATTCATATCGTATGTTATACCAGCAACAAGATTCCATTTATCTGAAAATTCATGTTCATACTGTATACCGGTATTAAACTTGAAATCATTTATATTATGTCTATCAATGGTTTCAATTTCTGGATAACTATCATCTCCAACATTTTTTTTCTTTGCGGTATGACTAATATATCCGAACATATAATTCACATTAAAACCAATTGAGAGTTTTTTAAAGAAAAGAAAAGAGTTACCAATAAAAAACTGATTAACGCCACCAAGACCTTGGTATGTATTATCCACATTTAATCCTGCTTCGGTGCTATTATCAAGAATATTATATCCAACACGACTGTAAGGCACAACACCAATAGCTGACTTCCACCATTTTTTAATAGGAAAACCAAGCGCTATGGTACTTAGCGATGCATTATTTTCAGTCATACTTGTACTTGAAGTTCTGTAATAAGTACTATTTCCAGACAAACCGATATCGAGTATAAAAGTATTTGTATCCTGCGAAGTATATGATGCTGGATTCAAATAATTTATTTGATTAAATGTGCGCAAGCCATTAAAAATACCCCCCATTGAACGAGATTGACCAAAGCCTTGATTTTGTATCTGCCCAATACTAAAACGCGAATAAGGCGATAATGTATTTTGTGACCAAGCTCCGAAAGAAAAAAGGAGCAGTGTAAGTGCAAAAGAGAATTTATATATTAACATGTCAGCTAATTATTTCGTTTAACCCCAAAAGTACTAATTCAGGTTCTACAAATATGCTATTTTTTAGTCGTTTTGCAAAGAAAAAGGAGTCTCCACCTGATAAAAAAACGCATATTCCAGGATAGGTTTCAATGGCAAGAGAAATTAATCCGTCCATTTCATACACAGCACCCTCTTGAACACCCGCGAGGATAGCTGATTTAGTGTCATTTCCAATAAAAAAGCGACCATCTGACTGCTCAAGAAGCGGAAGTTTATCAGTAAAGTGATTAAGAGCCTTGAATCTCAATGATATACCAGCCGAAATCGCACCTCCAATAAAAGCATTATCAATTAAAAAATCAAACGTAATAGCAGTGCCCGCATCTATAACAAGCAGATTATGTTCTGATTGAATACTACGCGCCCCAATTATTGCCGCTATTCTATCATAACCTAAAGTATTGCAACTTTTATATTCGTTTCTGATAGGGATTTGCATTTTTGCATCTAAAACACTAACAACTATACCCTTATCGTAAATAAATTGAATCAAATCATCAAAATCCGAACGAACAGAACATATTAATGATTTTTTAATTTTTGGATATTTGCCGAGAATAACTGAAACTTCGTGAAGCACATTATCATAAATGCGAATTACTTCTATCAGTTTATGATTCTCAGCAATCGCCATTTTTATACTACTATTTCCTATATCTATCAGAAGTTTCATTCTAATTGTGGATTTTTTTTAATTAAAAAGGATTCTACTACAAGTTTAGCTATAAAAGCGCTCAATAAATATAAAAAAATAAAAAAATATCAATTGTAATAGCTGATTCCCCATTATTGTACAAGAATAAGAATTCCATTATTTATTGTATTATAGTCTTATAGTGACACAATAAATATTAAAATAAAAAAACTTTTTAAATTTTATACTGTTTTTAATTGCTAGTCTGCAGATTCTATAAGATAATATGGCAGGAACTCGCTTGTTTTGTATTAGTTGAATGTTGTGTACCTAGGGCACATCAAAAAACAATTGTACTATTGTTGCTTTCGAGTTTTTAGGTATACAAATGGCATAATCAATCGTGAAATAAATATTTTCAAAATGATATAGATTTTGATAAAAAATGAGATCTAAAAGCTTAGTTCATCTTACTTAAAAGCCTATGAATATCAACAACACCATTAACATTTTCTGCAATTAAAGTTAATTTACCATTGGCTTCTTTCATATTAAAAACGCGGGGATTGTGCTGTACAAAAGCAATAATTCGAGCAAACATTGCCGATTGAAAATACAATGATGATTGATTAGCTATAAAATACAAAATCAATTTTTTATTCTTTAAGACGATTTTTTCAAAACCTAAATTCATCGCAAATCGTCTCAAACGTATCACCTCAAGTAATTGTTCTGCGGCATTTGGTAAAGGACCAAAACGATCCACCAACTCTTTTCGAAACTCTTGCAACTCAGTTTCATCGCTAACTACATCCAATCGTTTATATAGGCGTAAACGTTCGGGAGCGCTATTAACATATTTCTCAGGAAACAAAATTTCAAGATCCGTATCAACTTGGCAATCGTTAAGGAATTTAGAAATATCTTCCAATTCCTTTTCATTTTCGGGATAAAAAACATCTTTATACTCCGATTCTTTTAACTCACGAATGGCCTCCTCTAAAATTCGCTGGTACGTCTCAATCCCAATATCCTCAATATACCCACTCTGTTCGGCACCAACCAAATTTCCGGCACCACGTATATCCAGATCTTGCATAGAAATATTAAATCCACTACCTAAATCCGATAATTCTTCAATAGCTCTTAGTCGAAGGCGAGCATCTTGTGTAAGCGTACTTAATGGTGGCGCAAGCAAATAGCAAAAGGCCTTTCGGTTTGAACGACCTACCCTGCCACGTAATTGGTGCAAATCACTTAGTCCAAAATGATTGGCATGATTAATAATTATTGTATTAGCATTCGGAATATCCAATCCACTTTCAATAATAGCGGTTGAAATTAAAACATCAAAATTTCCCTCAATAAAACCCAGCATAACCTCTTCTAAACGTTCACCAGTTAATTGTCCGTGACCAATTGTCGTTCGTACACCCGGACAAAGCTTATGTATCATTACTTCAATATCCACCAAATTAGCAATGCGGTTATTAATAAAAAAAACTTGTCCGCCACGATTCACTTCATATAAAATTGCTTCACGAATAAGATGTTCGTTAAACGGATGCACTTCAGTATTTATTGGATGTCTATTGGGTGGAGGCGTATTTATAACGGATAAATCACGAGCGCCCATGAGCGAAAAATGAAGTGTTCGAGGAATTGGTGTAGCCGTAAGAGTAAGCGTATCTACATTCACTTTCATCTGCCTAATTTTCTCTTTCGTAGCAACACCAAACTTCTGCTCCTCATCAATTATAAAGAGTCCTAGATCTCTAAACTCAACATCTTTACTAACAATTCGATGCGTCCCAATTAAAATATCAACTTTACCTTCTTTTAATTTTTTTAAAGTTTCTTTTATTTCTTTTGCAGTACGAAATCGCGAAACATACTCAACAGTGCAAGGAAAATTTTTCAGTCGCTCCTTAAAAGTATTATAATGCTGGTACGCTAAAACTGTTGTTGGCACGAGAATAGCAACTTGCTTGCTATCACATACCGCTTTAAAAGCCGCACGTATGGCGATTTCTGTTTTACCAAAACCGACATCGCCGCAAACCAATCTATCCATAGGGTATGATAACTCCATACCTTCTTTTACCTCACGTGTTGTTTTTTCCTGGTCGGGTGTATCTTCATAAATAAAAGAAGCCTCCAGCTCTCGCTGTAAATAATTATCGGCAGAAAATGCAAATCCTTGTTCTGTTTTCCTTTTAGCATATAATAGAATAAGATCACGCGCAATATCTTTTACTTTTTTCTTGGTGTTTTGTTTAAGCTTATCCCAAGCTCCACTTCCTAACTTATATAATTTGGGAGCGCCACCGTCTTTCCCTCTATATTTTGAAATACGATGCAAATTATGAATACTCACATACAAAACATCTTTATCCTGATATACGAGGCGAATACTTTCCTGAATTTTACCATTTACATCTATACGTTCAAGACCAGCAAATACGCCAATTCCATGATCAATATGAACTACGAAATCACCCGGATGCAAATCGGTAAGATCTTTTAATGTTAAAGCATCTGCACGACTAAAATTTCCCTTTATCTGATAACGATGATAACGTTCAAAAATTTGATGATCGGTGTAACAGCAAATTCGTAAATCTTGATCAATAAAACCAGCATGTATTGTACCAACAATAGAATCAAAATTTACTTCATGTTCTATTTCATTAAAAATATCATGGAGGCGTTGTATTTGTTTTTCGCTATCACTAAGAATTAAATTTAGATATGAATCGTTATGCCGCTCAAGTAAATTGCTACCTAATAGTTTAAAATTTTTATTAAAAGAGGGTTGAGGGATAGTATTAAATTCAACTAGAGATGCAGTCGTTTTAATTAATGACTGTCCCTCTTCAACCAATCTGTGTTTCTTTAAGCTACTCAACATTTCTTTTGAACTACACAAAGTAGCCGCAATATCATTATCCATTTCTTTACACAATTGATCGAGCGTCTCAACTACCATTTTACCATCCCGTATCCAAACTAAAGTATTATCGGGTAAATAATCAAAAAATGACTCGCGCGATGCTTCACCCGAATTTATTCCAATATCAGGTAAAATTGAGATCGTTTCAAAATCATCTTTTGATAATTGATCCTCAACATTAAATGAACGAATGGATTCAACAGTATCACCAAAAAAATCGATCCGATGCGGAAATTCTGATGTATATGAAAAGATATCAATTATACTACCCCGAACAGCAAATTGCCCTGGTTCATACACAAAATCAGTTCGCTCAAAGCCATATTCATAAAGCATTTCCATAACGAACTCCATACTTGGCTGTTCATGCCGCTTAAGAATAAGCGTACGCTGCGCAATATTTTCTTTATTGATAACTTTCTCAATAAGCGCATCAGCATAGGTAACAATTATGAGTCGTTCAATTTTTGATGCAATTTTATTTAAAACCTCTGTTCGAAGAATGGCATTAGATGTATCATATTGCGCATACTTAAGCGAATGTTTATAAGAAGAAGGGAAGAAAAGGACTGAACGATCAGTACACAATCGCTCTAAATCATTATGAAGATAAGCAGCCTCTTCACGCTCTGTAACCACAAATACAACAGGAGAAACATAATCACTAATTACCGATGACGCTACCAAGGTATACGAAGAACCCGATAAGCCCTTTAGTCTAATACTTTCACTTAAATCATCACTAAGTATTTTTTTAAGTATTTTAACCTGTGGATGCGTTGAAAACTTATTTCGTAATTCTTTCAGTTCCATCAAAATGTATTGAGTGTGCCAAATTAGTGAAAATTTATGAGTCGTGCGCCGACGCCCTTAGCCAACAAAGATCATAAAAACCCTCTTGCTATGAGACATTCTCATGTGGGCCTCAGAATTTCAATGCTTCGCTTACAAATCACATCATAAAACAAAATGTTTCCCACTAATTTTACACCAATAACGATTTTTTTAAATCATTACGCTTTATTTGTTGCGGATTTACTTAAATTTTGAATGTTATTTGTTTCGCAACAACCTTCATTAATGGGATTTATGTTTTGTAATTCTAAATGTTTTGATTTAATCACATTACAAATTTCAGTATTATCTGTAATGTGATTAGGTATTATCAAATTCCCAATAGACATAAATTTCAATACAAATGTCATTTTCTCAAGCAATTGATTATTTTTGCTTTCCTAAATACACTATATGATATTTCTAACTAAAGCTGCAGGACTGATACTCAGTCTATCACTACTAGTCATTCTACATGAAATGGGGCATTTTTTATTTGCCCGTTTATTTAAGGTAAGAGTAGAAAAATTTTACCTCTTTTTTAATCCCTGGTTCTCCATTTTTAAATTTAAAAAAGGGGATACTGAGTATGGTATCGGATGGTTACCACTAGGCGGCTATGTGAAAATTGCAGGTATGATTGATGAGTCATTAGATACTGAGCAATTAAAACAAGAAGCACAGCCATGGGAATTCAGAGCCAAACCTGCATGGCAACGTTTTCTAATCATGATTGGTGGTGTACTTGTTAATTTTATTGTAGCCATGATTATTTATATTGCCATCTTATATTCTAATGGTCACGAGTACCTTCCAATACGAAATTGCACTAGCGGAGTAACCTGGGATTCACTAGCATTAGAAAACGGACTACGCAATGGCGATAGAATATATAAAATTGGAGATAAAAGTATAGAAGATTATGCCGACATTACCAGCACTATTGTTTCTGACAATCCAACCAACATTACTGTTGAACGTGATGGAGTAATATTAAAAGTACCATTAGCAAAAAACTTTGTACAGCAAATGATCGCCCGCAAAGCAGTACCTATTGCCTTTCCCGCAATTCCATTTATTATTGATACCGTATTACCTCAAAAACCAGCCTTTCTTGCTGGTTTACAAAAAAACGACCGCATTATCTCAATTAATGGCAGAACAACACCTTTTGATTCCGACGCACGACATCTTATACAAAGCAACAAAAAAAGCGTTGTTGAGATAAAAATCATACGAGAAGACTCTCTGATTATTAAAGAAATGACCGTAGGAGAAGATGGCTTAATAGGAGTTGGTCCTAAATTATATTTCGAAATCTTAAAAACAAAAAAAAATGAATTCACTTTTCTCTCTAGTATTCCTGCAGGGATAAAATACGGTACAGAAACATTAAATGACTATGTAAAGCAACTAAAATGGATATTTACTAGTGAAGGTGCAAAAAGCGTAGGTGGTTTTGGTGCAATTGGTAATATTTTCCCTCAACAATGGGATTGGTTACTTTTCTGGGAGCGAACCGCCTTTCTATCGATAATACTAGCATTCATGAACATTTTGCCAATACCTGCTCTGGATGGTGGCCACGCAGTATTTATTATATACGAAATGATTACGCGTCGTAAACCCAGTGATAAAGTAATAGAATACGCCCAAATTATTGGTATGGTTCTGTTATTCTCCTTATTAATATTTGCCAATGGAAATGATTTGGTGAAATTATTCACCAACTAATTGAAATATATTTACCTTTGATCACTCAATAACTTAAAATTAGAAAACATGAAACTTGGTCCAACAGAAATCATTCTAATATTAGTAGTAGTATTACTGCTATTTGGTGGTAAAAAAATACCTGAATTAATGAAAGGCCTTGGTCAGGGTATGAAAGAGTTTAAGAAAGCTGCAAAAGGTGAAGAAGAAGCTCCTACAACTAACGAAGAAAAGAAAGCATAAAATAAAAAAACCTGCATAAAGCAGGTTTTTTTATTTTAACCCGATATAAGCAAAAAACAATGGATTAATACCATAAAAGGTAATTCCACTCCTTATTAATCTGAATTAACCGCAATACCATGCCCCTTATCCAAACCACAAAATAAAAAACTGATTTGTATTAATTGTTTTTCACCTCTAAAGGCTAAATGCGAATTATAATATTGAGCCAAAAAATCAAACTAATCATATAGCATATTGGTTTTTAGATTCTTAATCAAATATTTGCTTCAAATATCTATCAATCTGCTCAGGAAAATGCTTATATTCAAGCTCATGCACCTTATGAGCCACTGTATCTGGAGTATCCAAGTCTGATAATGAGCAAGATGTCTGAAAGAGCGTTTTTCCCTCATCATATTTCTCATTTACAAGGTGAATCGTAATACCCGATTCCTTTTCCTTATTAGCACATACAGCTTCATGCACATGAGAACCATACATTCCTTTACCTCCATATTTAGGAAGCAATGCAGGGTGAATATTTACAATTCTATTCGTATATGCACGTATTAGCTCAAGAGGAATGAGCCATAAAAATCCAGCAAGAACAACTAAATCAACTGAATAGCACTTTAAGATGTCAATAATTTTAGTAGAATTATAAAACATATCACGATCAAAACATATATAAGGGATATTTAAATTTTTAGCTCTATCAATTACAAAAGCCTTGGGATTGTTTGTAAGTATAACACTAATAACCACATCACTCCTACTCTCAAAAAAACGGGCTATATTCTCAGCATTAGAACCAGAGCCAGAGGCGAAAACTGCTATTTTCTTCATTATTATATTTATTTGATTTTAAAATATTTAAACAAGTTATTAATTTACAATAAAAATAATATATACATCTAGTAATTAGTAATTTACTAATATTTTTCAATTAATTATTCATTTTTGTTTGTTTTTTTACCCAAAATCC
This sequence comes from Bacteroidales bacterium, assembly GCA_038248505.1. Classification (GTDB taxonomy): domain Bacteria; phylum Bacteroidota; class Bacteroidia; order Bacteroidales; family JBBRXJ01; genus JBBRXJ01. Next base: position 22,358 of record JBBRXJ010000017.1, on the reverse strand, counting down.
CTTTCTTTGCAGCAAAAATTTTACAATTCTACTAATTATTAACTTAATTTTAAGGTTATGGCAGATATTGCATCAAGAGTAAAAGCAATTATCGTTGACAAGTTAGGAGTTGATGAAAACGAGGTAACTCCCGAGGCTAGCTTTACGAATGACTTAGGCGCAGACAGTTTAGATACTGTTGAGCTTATCATGGAATTCGAAAAGGAATTCAACATTGGTATTCCAGACGATCAGGCAGAAAGCATCAAAACTGTTGGCGAAGCAATCAAGTATATTGAGGAGCACGTTAACAAATGATTCACAGATCCTGAACTCAAAAAACATTAATATTGCATGGAATTAAGACGGGCAGTTATAACAGGTATTGGAGCGTTAACTCCTATAGGTAATACGGCGGCTGAATATTGGACTAGTCTCATAAATGGGGTTAGTGGGGCAAATATCATAACTAGATATGATGCCAGTAAATTCAAGACAAAGTTTGCTTGTGAGTTGAAGAATTTTGATTCTGCCAACTACATCGACAAAAAAGAGGTAAAAAGGTTAGATCCTTATGCTCAATATGCGTTGATTGTATCTGCAGAAGCATTAAAGGACAGCGGTTTAGATTTAGAGAAAATAGATTTAGATCGCGCAGGTGTTATCTTTGGATCGGGCATTGGCGGAGTACTTACCTTTCAACAGGAAGTTACTGCTTTTGCAACGGGCGATGGTACCCCTCGTTTCAGTCCATTCTTCATTCCCAAAATGATATCTGACATAGCTGCCGGTCAAATTTCCATGCGATACAGTTTTAGAGGTCCTAACTATGGTACCGTTTCAGCTTGCGCATCATCAAGTCACGCAATCATAGATGCTTACAATTATATACGCTTGGGAAAGGCCGATGTATTTATCGCTGGCGGTTCCGAGGCTGCTATTACTGAAGCAGGTATGGGCGGTTTTAGTTCAATGCAAGCTATTTCAGCAAACAATGATGATTACAAAACAGCATCACGACCATTTGATGCCCGTCGCGATGGTTTCGTTATGGGCGAAGGTGCTGGTGCTATCATTGTTGAAGAATTAGAACATGCCATTAAAAGAGGTGCTCACATTTACTGTGAGATAGCAGGAGGCGGTATGACCGCTGATGCTTACCATTTAACAGCCCCTCATCCAGAAGGTTTAGGTGCTATAAATGTTATGCGCAATGCAATAGCTGATGGCGGATTGAAGATTGAAGATATTGATTATATCAATGTTCATGGTACTTCAACCCCACTCGGTGATATTGCCGAAACAAAGGCAATAAAATCGGTTTTTGGCGAACATGCTTATAAACTGAATATCAGTGCTACAAAATCAATGACTGGTCACCTTTTAGGAGCTGCCGGCGCCGTAGAAGCAATTGCAACCATTTTAGCTATCAAGAACGGTATCGTTCCTCCTACAATTAATCATGTGATGGATGATCCTGAGTTAGATAATAAATTGAATTTCACCTTTAATGTTGCTCAAAAACGCGATATACGGGTTGCTCTCTGTAATACTTTTGGTTTTGGCGGTCACAATGCGTCAACCATGTTTAAGAAATTTGATGTTTAAACTCAACCTGTGATAAATTCTCTGCAATCGATATTCGATTTCAGTTCACGGAAAGATTTCAATCGTAAACTCAGAAAAGTTCTGGGTTTCTATCCTAGCAAGAGCAAACTTTACCGTTCTGCTCTTATGCATAAATCTGCCTATAATCGCAACAGTTCCAAATTACTCGTTCACAACGAACGGCTTGAATATTTAGGCGATGCCATACTTGGCTCTGTTATCGCCGAATTGCTCTTTAAGCAATATCCTGATGAGGATGAGGGGTTTCTCACCAAACTTCGCTCTAAAATTGTTAACCGAAAAAATCTCAACAAACTAGCTGTTCTTATTGGTTTAGAGGATTTAGTTATTTACCGAAATTACTCTAACAATAGCGAACAAATACTTGGTAACGCTCTTGAGGCACTTATTGGTGCTGTTTATCTTGATAAAGGCTACAAAAAATGTCGCAAATTTATTATGCGGCAACTTATTGCTATGCATCTTGATTTGGAAGAACTAATTCATGAAGATCGAGATTTTAAAAGTAGAATTATTGAGTGGGGACAAAAAAACCGAAAAGAAATAAACTTTGAGAGTTATGAAAAATATGCCGATCTAAATAAGGTTCCTTTCTTCGGCTCTAGTGTGAAAATTTCAGATGAAGTAATTGGTGAAGGGGAAGGTCGCTCGAAAAAAGAAGCGGAACAACATGCAGCGGAACAAGCTTTGAAGTTTGTATCTATGTGATGAGAAGTTGATCCGCCGCCGCGGAGATGAAGTGAGGTGAGCGTTAAAGGGTTGATGATTTTTTATTGAGTCTTTAGTGTATATTTTCTACCAGCAAATTATTTTCAATCATAAAAAAAACATTCAATGAAGGTACATCGCATTCATACAGATTATAGCCCCGACTATAAACTTATAGCCATTGCCGCTCATCAGAATGATTATCGGCTGAGTTGGGCAATAAATACACAATTGCAATTTCATTTTGTACGATGCGATGATTTAGAAATAAAAACCAAAGAAGACATTCTTCAATGCTTTACGATGTATCATTATGTTGACGAAAACACTCTATTAAACTATCATCTCATATCAAACAGAAGTGAATATGGTTTATTATTTAAAGAACATATAAACATCGATTTCTTCCTTAAAATCTTTGGCGATAGCAATACAAACGAATTACAAAATTTATTACAATCAATTAAATCAGTTGATCTGGTTTTAACGGCAGTAATTATTGACCCTTCAAGCTTGAAAAACCCTGAGAAATTGCTTTTTTAAGCCAAAATCATTACCTTCATACGTTCATGATTTATCCATCCAACTTTGAGCAGAAAACAGGCTTTGACCGCATACGTTCGCAAATAAAAGAACGATGTATGTCTGCATTGGGCTATCGTGAAACAGACCGAATGCAATTCAGCACTAAAGCGGAAAACATTTTACACCTCTGCACAACGGTAATAGAGATGATGCATATTGTTCAAGAGGAAGATCAATTTCCGTACGATTACTATTTTGACTTAAGTATAGCACTAGAAAAGATACGCATTGATGGAACAGTAATTGATTTACAAGAAGCATTTGATTTAAAACGATCGCTCACAACTTTAAAATCTCTTATCACGTTTTTTAAAAACCGTGAACAATATCAAGAATTAAAAAAACGTACTTCAGCTATTTTGCTGCCTACAGAAGTTTTACAAAATCTCAATTTAATATTAACACCAGAAGGAGATTTAAAAGATAATGCAACAAAAGAACTAGCGCAGTTACGCAGTGAACTAAGAGAGAAACAAAATACAGTGAATAGGCGTATGCAGCAAATAATGCGGCAGGCAAGAGCTGATTCTATTGTTGCTGCTGATTGCGAACCAGCAATGCGTAATGGTCGTTTGGTAATACCAGTTGAAGCAACATACAAAAGACGTATTAATGGTTATGTGCATGATGAATCGGCAACGGGAAAAACAGTATTTATTGAACCTGCTGAGGTAGTTGAACTAAACAATCAACTAAATGAATTGGAACATGCCGAACGCCGTGAAATAATAAAAATACTTCGCAACCTAGCCTCCATTATTCGGCCATTTCTTTCGGACTTACAAAATGCTTTTCAATATTTAGGGTTTATTGATTTTACCATAGCTAAAGCTCGTTTTTGTATTGAAATCGGCTGCTGCCTCCCGCTCTGTGAATCCAAACCACTAATTATATGGAAACAAGCTAGACATCCTCTGCTATACATCTCGCTAAAAAAAGAAAATAAAAAAATTGTTCCGCTAGATATATATTTAGATGAGAAAGACCGAATGCTAATAATAAGCGGACCAAATGCAGGAGGCAAATCGGTTTGCCTTCAAACAGCTGGATTGGTACAATACATGTTTCAATGCGGCATGCCCGTTCCGATGGATGAAGGCTCAACTCTCGGCATTTTCGAACAACTATTCATAAACATTGGTGATGAACAATCGATTGAAAATGACCTGAGCACATATAGTTCGCATTTAGTAAATATGAAATTTTTTTTACGACAAGCAAATGAAAACACACTCATTTTGATTGACGAATTTGGTGCCGGTACAGAACCCATGCTAGGCGGGGCTATTGCAGAGGCTGTTCTTGAGAATTTAAATCAAAAAAAAGCATTTGGAGTTATTACAACCCATTACACTAATTTAAAACATATAGCAGCATCAACAGAGGGAATTTGCAATGGAGCCATGTTGTACGATACTGGAAAATTACAACCATTATTTGTATTAGAAATGGGTAAACCAGGCAGCAGCTTTGCTTTTGAAATTGCTCGTAAAATTGGCTTACCCGAAGAAATTCTAAAACGGGCCTCCGAAAAAATTGGGCAGGAACATATTGATTACGATAAAAGTTTAAAAGATATTGCACGCGACAAAGTGTATTATGAAAATAAACGAAGAGATATAAAGGAAGAGGAGAAGCGATTTGAAGAAGTGATTAAGCGATATATTGACGAATTGGAACACTTGCAAACACAACGTAAGGTAATAATAAAAGAAGCAAAAGATCAGGCAACAAGTTTACTTAAAGAAGCAAATAGGCGAATAGAAAACACCATTCGCGAGATACGTGAAAATGGTGCCGAGAAAGAAAAGACACGTTTATCGCGCAGTTCGCTCGATAACTTTAAGGAGATTATTACAACACATATTGATGGAGATGACGATAGGCTTAATCAGAAAATTGACCTTCTACATAAAAAAGAAAAATCTTTAAATCCAAAATCTACAGATATGAAACAAGAAACATCATCAGACAATCTCCTAAAAGCTGGAGATAAAGTACGGTTGATAGGACAAGATTCAGCCGGCACGGTAAAAGAAATAAAGGGCAAACATGCTACAATAGAATTTGGGAGCATATCGACGCGTATTACTATTGATAAGGTTGAGAAGATTAGCGACAGAGATTATTTTCATTCAATGAAAAGCGAAGTACCAAGCAATTACCAAGCAAGCACAGAACTTGGTGAACGGAGATTATTCTTTAAACCTGAAATTGATTTAAGAGGTATGCGCAGCGAAGAAGCACTAGATGAAGTACGCCGATATATTGATGATGCAGTGATGATAGGTTGTAGTAAACTACGCATTCTACATGGTAAAGGAGATGGAATTTTGAAACAAATGATTCGCAAATATCTGCGCACCGAGAAAGTGGTAAAAAGTTGCCGCGATGAAGTGGAACAACTGGGTGGAGCGGGTATTACACTGGTTGACTTGGACATATAGCAAAAAATTAAAAAATACGTTTTTTAGGATAAGGGCGCCAATTATCCATTACTTTTGCTGCACATTCGTTAATCATTGAAATTATGGATATCAGCAAACGTAAGGCAAAGTATTACTACTTGACCTTTATGAAGTACGACTTCAGGGCCAGCATAACCGTATTTTTTGTTGCACTACCGCTCTGTTTAGGCATCTCACTAGCATCAGGTGCGCCACTTTTTTCAGGACTTATTGCAGGTATTATTGGTGGTATTTTAGTAGCCAGCCTAAGTGGATCACAACTGAGTGTTAGCGGTCCGGCAGCGGGATTAACAGCAATATGCGCGGCTGCAATTTTAGAACTTGGGAACCTTGAATTCTTTTTTTTGGCTGTTGCTCTAGCCGGAATTTTTCAAATTATATTAGGCGTATTAAAATTAGGCGGGTTCACCCACTTCATCCCTTCAGCTGTAATAAAAGGGATGTTAGCTGCTATTGGAATTTTATTGATTGCAAAACAACTGCCCTTTGTTTTTGGGTACGATCAAGCCTTCTTCTGGTCAAAAGATTTCTTTAATATTTTTACATTTGAAAATGCCTTTAGTCAAATGGGAACGCTTTATAGCAAGCTATCGTGGGGCGCTATGATCATTTCGGTCTTTTCATTAGGAGTGTTAATTGCATGGAAAAAGTATATTGCAAAACATTTGGCATTAATTCCAACTTCATTTGTAATGGTAATTTTAGGTAGCGCAGCAGCATTTGGACTGAATTATTTTTTCCCAGCAATAGCACTAAAACCATCGCAATATGTAAGTATTCAGGCTGATTTGTTTACCAATATTCATCTGCCAAATCCCTCAGCAATAGTTTCTAATAGTTTGATTTTTAAAACAGCAATAATGATTTGTTTAGTAGCCTCCATAGAAACATTATTAAGCATTGAGGCTAGTGATAAAATTGATCCTTTTCATCGTACCACACCCCAAAATAGGGAATTAATTGCACAAGGAGTGGGTAATTTTGTAAGCGGATTACTGGGTGGATTGCCCATTACATCTGTAATCGTAAGAAGCTCCGCAAATGCAGAAGCAGGAGCACACACAAAGTTGTCTGGTATATTTCATGGAATTTGGTTACTACTAATGATTCTTTTTGCAACTTTATTTCTTAATATGATTCCATATTGCGTATTGGCAATTCTGCTGGTACGCACAGGTTATAACTTAGCCAAACCTCAAATGTTAAAAGCAGTTTATAAACTTGGACGAGAACAATTTTTTCCATTTCTTTTCACCATTGTGAGCATTCTTCTTACCGATTTACTCATTGGTGTGATAATAGGAATAAGCTATGCAAGCTATTTTATTATTAAGCATACTTACAGAGCTGGTTTTATTTCAGAAAAGAAAATGATAAACGACAAGGAAACGCATTATATCACACTTGCCAATAATTGTTCATTCATTAATAAGAAAAAAATAAAAGACGAATTAAACAATTTATCCGACAATAGTATAATAATCATTGATGGCTCGCATTGTGTATATATAGATTATGATATTATTGAAGTAATAAATGAATTTAAAAGCAATGCGGAGCTAAAGGATATTAAATTACACCTTAAAAATATTCCGGAAATAGCAACTTTAAAAGCACATTAATCGAATATGTTTTTTTCTAAATATTTCTTCAAATTACACACCACTTGTTTTAATGTAATAATAAAAATTAATGACGAGATGTAAATGAGAGATGTACGACGCTCCATAAATTGGAGACTTAAAAAAGGTATCAAATAGCTTTTCTACAAAAAAAGTTAGTAATAAATCAACAATTCTATTATTTTTACTGCAAACACATAAATAATAATTTATGCCAATTAGCAGACGAAAAGCAAAGTACTTCTATCTTTCATTTATGAAGTATGATTTTAGGGCTAGTATTACCGTTTTCTTTGTCGCCTTGCCATTATGCTTAGGTATTTCACTAGCATCTGGTGCTCCGCTCTACTCTGGTTTAATAGCAGGTATTGTTGGAGGAGTTTTTGTTGCATTGGTTAGTGGTTCTCAATTAAGCATAAGCGGCCCGGCAGCCGGATTAACCGCAATATGTGCTGCGGCTATTATGGATTTAGGAAATATAGAATTCTTTTTTTTGGCCGTTGCCCTTGCTGGAGTATTTCAAATTATTTTAGGAATATTAAAATTAGGTGGCTTTAGTCATTTCATTCCATCATCGGTAATTAAAGGAATGTTAGCAGCCATTGGCATATTACTAATAGCGAAACAACTGCCCTTTATTTTTGGATATAATCAAGCCTTTTTTTGGTCAATGGACTTTTACCATATTTTAGAGCATATGGCAATGTTATATGGAAATTTATCCTGGGGAGCGATCATCATTTCGGTCATATCCATTACCATACTAATTCTTTGGAAGAAATATATTGCAGATCATATAGCCCTCATCCCCACTTCGTTTGTAATGATTATATTTGGAAGTGCCGCAGCTTATGGTTTGAGCTACTTTTACCCTTCATTAGCATTACATCCAACGCAATATGTAAATATCCCTCAACATATTTTTTCAGATATCCATTTACCAAATCCTTCAGCATTATTAACACATTCGGCCATTTTTAAAACCGCTATTATTATCTGCGCAGTAGCATCCATTGAAACATTATTATGCATTGAAGCCGTTGATAAGCTTGATGATTTTCATAGAGTAACACCCCAAAACCGAGAATTAATTGCTCAAGGTACTGGTAATGTTATCAGCGGATTACTCGGCGGACTACCTATCACTTCAGTTATTGTGCGAAGTTCAGCCAATGCCGAAGCAGGTGCTCGTACTAAGATGTCGAGCTTTTTTCATGGCATTTGGTTACTTGTTATGATTTTAATTGCCACTCCATTTCTGAATAAAATACCCTACTGCGTACTCGCCATTTTATTAATACGAACAGGCTACAACCTGGTTAAACCCCGTATGGTAAAAACCGTTTATAAACTTGGACGAGAGCAATTTTTCCCTTTCATCATTACAATCATAAGCATTCTTCTTACTGATTTGCTTATTGGTGTACTAATAGGAATAAGCTATGCAGCTTATTTTATCATTAAACATACATATAGGGCAGGATTTATTTCTGAGAGAAAAACAAAAAACGAAAAAGAAATATTTCATATTACACTTGCTAGCAATTGTTCATTTATTAATAAGAAAAAATTAAAAGACGAGCTCAATCAATTAGCCGATGAAAGTACTGTAATTATTGACGGTTCAAAGTGTGTATATATCGATTATGATGTAATTGAAGTAATAAACGAATTCAAAGCAAATGCAGTCCTAAAAGAAATTACCTTAAATTTGAAAGGCATTCCTGAAATTGAAACAATAAATGCACACTAAGGATATGCTAAAAAAAACTTATTATTGTTGGTGTAATAGAAAAAAAGAATGGTAGAATTTAATGATTCATGGAATGGATATATTGCATAAATTCACAAAATGAGTATACCATACATTCTAAGCGATTTATAAAAACAAGCTCTATAAGCAAGTAAATTATTAACATGTAGGCTGAAAACTTATTTAATAAAGCATTGATTATATTGCCTTTAAAACTTATCAGCTCACTTGCATCCCCGAATTCTTTTTCTTATTTTCACTTAATTCAAATCAAGTAAATATTGATCATCTGAAATACTTTTTTATGGAGCTAAAAATTATTGACAATACCAATCAGTTAACAACGGATATACTTTCATCAATTGATACCATAAAGTCTGCAAATACTCTTTTAAAAGTTTTTCTTGAAGAGGCCTTACACATTGCCGATGTATATGTGGTAGGAAGTTTTATTCGCAATGTTCACAATAAAACACGAATACAAAATATTGAATTGGTAATTCATACTAATAATGAAGAATTGAAAGCGTTAATTCAAAAACATTTTGGAACTACAATTCGCAATGCTAGTCAAGCATACATTGTAATTCTTGAAAAATTAAAAATTGAGATACGCAGCTATTCTGATAATTGGATAAATCGTTTTCGTTTATCAGAAGATCGCAGTATTATTGATAGTATTGCCATGAGTGGATATTATAATTTTGATGCTTTAGTATTTAATTTGAAAACCTATCAATTAAAGATGGAAGCATATAATATTTGTGTACTAACAAAAAAGCTGGATATAATGCACAATACATGGACGTTTAAAAAATACCATCCATCTCCAGAAACAAATATTATTAAAGCTCTATATTATCAGAAATTCTATGAGTTAAAACTCTCAGCACAAGTTTCAGATTACCTCACTAAATATATTCGCACCTACGACTTACTAAATGGCTCGGCCATAAATACATTACAAACATTTGCAGCAAGCGAAGAATTACTCAGTGATTTACTACCAAAGACCTATTTCAAAAAAGCCTTAGCCGATTTCATAGTACCCACAAAAAAGAATAAACGCAAAGACCAATTGCAATTAGCATTTGCTTTTTAAGATGAGAAGATGAATAGTTGATCTGCCGCTAAGTTGAGAGGATTAGAGGATGATGGCCATGAGTGACTAATTAAAATACTAGCTTACAAAATTTTAATTAATATCGATTAAGACTTTAGCTTTTTGTATAATATTTGTATATTTGCAACCCCAATAAGGGAAAAACGGCTTCGTAGCTCAACTGAATAGAGCATCTGACTACGGATCAGAAGGTTAGGGGTTTGAATCCCTTCGAGGTCACTTGATAATGAGCCACTTAGAATTAAAAATTTCTAGGTGGCTTTGTTTTTTGTATAAAATTTGCATAAATTCCGATTTCAGACTCGATTCTGGCATACGAAACAGTTGTTGTGCTGATTTTGACTCTATACAATCTTAAAGCAAGCATTCCAATATGTTCTTATTACTATAAGTAATGACATATTTACCTTTCATAAGGGGTACTCAACTCACTCACACCGCACAATTCACTCTGTCGCCGCGGCTCTCTCTTCACTAACTATTGCTATACACATGTACACTATTTTGTGCCGATGGCAAATAGTTCACTCCAAACCAGCAAATTAAAAGAATAACAAAAGCAATGGTAAGAATGATGAGTGGCGTTTGAACATGTTTTTTGTAGCAGTAGCGATAATGAATGTAAATTAAATATAGAAGCCAAGTTAGAAACGACCATGTTTCCTTAGGATCCCAGGTCCAATAGTGGCCCCAAGCACCTTTAGCCCAAAGAGCGCCGAATAAAATACCAAAAGTAATAAAGGCAAATCCAACATACACAATATCGTCGGCTCTTTTTAAATCTTCTTCAGCTGAGGAATTATCGCTTATTTTTATCCAATTAAAGAATGAGATACTATTCCAATTCCAATGAATAATGAGGCCTTTTAGTGCAATGAGTGTTGATGCTGCAAGGAGAGAATATCCGAAGATATAAACAATAACATGAGGAACAAACCAATAACTCTGCAAAGCAGGCATTAAAGTTTTGTCAAAGTTTTCAGGATGATAGAGATTAATGATTACAAAAATAGTGGCAAGAAGAATACTGTAAATTGGCATCCAAATAGCTTTCCATCTATAATAAATAATCATTCCAATAGAAGGCAGAAAGAATGCATACCACAATCTTGTTTCCCCTAGGGTACGCATAGGCGCACGATCTAAATTAAGCCATAGATTTACAATATATAATAGGAATACTAAAGTTCCTAAATTAATAAAAATGCTCCCCAGCTTTTTTAACAAAGGCTGGTTTGGAATTAGAAAAGAAATAATGCCAGTATACCAAAGGGCAAGAACTAGCAATGCAGTAATTTTATAGCTGATAGCAATCATTTTTTATTTATTTAATTTACCATACCAAAATAAAAATGTAGAACCAAGAAGTAACATAGCGATGCCCAAATATACAACATACAACCAAGGATCTTGAACGAGTTGCAATATCGAAAATTCGGAATATTTGCCTGTAGTTACATCGTAGCCTGTTTGATATATGTGCCATTGATTATAGCGAAAAGGGCTATTAACACTAATTGTACCAGATATTATAGTGCTATCTTGCCTATGAATTTTTATTTTTGATTCATAATATTTGGGCTTGGGTGGATTTAAAATAAAATATGAATCGTCACCAATGTAAAGTGAACGTGATTGATGAAAATCATTTCCTGAAGCAATCCAAGTTAATATAGTGGAATCTTTCTTGCTCCATTTATTATTTCTTATCTCAATAAAAGCAGCAGTAATAGCTCCCGCAATATCATTTACAATAAAACTGTCTGCCGATGGTGAAGCGTTGGGCAGATATTTCAATACTTTAACATGCCAATCTTCAATTTTTATAGCAAGTCCTGTTTTAGCTTGAAAAATATCAACATCCTTGCTATTTTTAACAGCACCAACAGAATCTTTATATAGAATAATTTCTGAAGGATAATTCTCCATTGTAAAATCTACCAATTCTATTGAAAAAGGTAATTGATATAAATTGTTTTTTTTATCGAGTACCACGCTGCTTTGTTTTCCTCTGAATACTCTGATGGCACAATCACTAATGTCAACAGAGCCTACTGATGCAGTGGCAATAATAATCCAAAGTCCAGCATGATTTAAAAAGAAAGCGACATTTTTGAGATTTTTAAAATTTTGCAATCTTTTTAAAATAGTAAAACTTAAAATGATGAGTAGATAAAATGAGATGATAATGAATTGCCAACTTTGAATAATATTTTCATAACCTAAACGATGTATCAGATTTTGACTCTCAACTTCAGGCTTTTGAGCAATAAAACCCATTAAAAGCACCAGCATTGAATAGGTAATAATGGCAGCTATTGCAGCATAATAACTTGCTAACCATTTGGTAATACTTCCTGAGTAGAATTTGTTTACAGCATAAATTAATAAGATACATAATCCAAGAAGAATTGAATTGTAGGGCGATTTAGGAATTATAAGACCTATCCCATTTGAAAAATATTGAATTATATTCCCAACAATAAACAAGCCTAATGCGATAATGATGCTTTCACGGAATTTCCAAGGGATTTCCCATAATCTTTTTTTATTTTCCTGAATACTCATTTTATTTTTATAAACGTTTATTTCTTTTACTTAGTATTATGGAAATTGATACCCTTTGTAAGAAGTTCTCCCAATGTTTTCTTACTGTATGAGCCACCATTACCATTGGCATCAGCGTGGCAGCGATAGCAAACCATGGTGAGAGGTATACCAGCTCCATCTGCATTTACAATAGTTGAATCGGTATTGTAGAATGTTGAAGTGGTAGCAACATTAATTTTAAAAATATGAGAACGTTCATCAGCCCTATATTTTGTGGCGTTTGTTCCATTCTTAACAATCTGTGGCATGTGGCAGTCGGTACAAGTATTTTTTGCATGTGCGCTAAACAGATATGATTTATAATTACTGCTTGTGTGGCAGTCGGTGCAGTTTTTATTCATTCCATTCCCTTTTGCTAAATCATCGTGTCTTGCTGAAGCATGTGGATTATGACAGTCAATACAACCATTAGTAAGCGATGCATGACCACTTGATTTATACTCTGAACTTTGTTGTGCACTTACAATAAAGCCATGCTCACCGCTAATTACACTATTCGCATTAAGGTTGTGGCATTTTGCGCATGCATCAGCCGTTTTATCAATAGTAATATCGCTTTTTAATTTAGATGCAGCATGCTTGCTCCCCATACCATGGCAGGCTTCACATTGAACCCCTGTTTTTGCAAAACTGCCGTCCATCCCAGGTAGGTCATCTTGGGCGGTTCCACCGTCTGTAATGTTTTTCCAACCAGTAGCGTGGCAATTGCCACAGGTATATTTTGCAGTTCCATTTGCAACAGAAGCATGATAATCGTTTTGTGTGTTGTTGAGAAAATTATACTGACCTTTCGTATTACCTGTAATTAAATAACCTTCATTATCAACAAATACTGCCCTACATGCAAATCCACCAATAAGATATTTAATGTTCATCCATGTATATGAGGTAGGCAATACTATGTTTTGACCAGCCATGGTGGTAAAAGGAATGGCAGGTTGACTTCCTTTAGTCTCAGTCATTGCAAAAGGATGTCCTGATTCTGCATACATATTATATAAATCAGCATGGCATCCTTTACATGTTCCATCGCCCTTGTAAGCCCATGCAATTTCTTTCTTTGGGGTCTGTATTTCTTCTATTTTGTCATATCTACATGATGAAAAAGTCAAAATAAGAATAGTAAACAGAAAGATGCTTATCTTTTTCATAAAAAATGTTTTGCCGTTGATATTGATAAAATTAGATACAAAACTATAATAAAAGAGCAAAATACTAGCCATTGGTTTACGACATTTATCGTTTACGGATTGCATAAATATCTTTTCATGAGCGAAGATATATCTAGATCAATTGAATGGGGTTTTTATGAGTATGTCCTATTTTTGCTTCTCTAATTTAGAATTTTAAAAGTAAAAATCAATAAATCACGTGTAAAATGAAGAAATTAATACTTTTAGCAATTAGCGTAGTAGTTTTAACTGCTAGCTGTACCAAAGATGGCCCACAAGGCATACAAGGATTAGATGGTGCTGTTGGTGCAACTGGCCCTCAGGGTATACCTGGTGTTGATGGGCAAGATGCTACAGTAGCTTGTACACAATGCCATAATAGCTCTGCTACAATTGTTCCAAAACAAATGCAATGTGATAGCTCAATACATAAAGAAGGTACTACCTATTTTGAAACAGGAACCAGCTGTGCCGGTTGTCATACCAATGAAGGATTCAATGAAACAATGAAGACAGGATCGGCTAACACGTTAGCTACCGTTGGCGAACCAACTCCAGTAGGTTGCTATACTTGTCATAAAATACATTCCGCATATGATACCAATGACTATGCGCTTAAAACTACATCAACATTTAATATGCGTTTTGGTGGTGTAGCACCAGCGTTAAGTACAACACCAATGCCTGATCAACAAAAAGCTAATCTTTGCGTTCGTTGTCATCAGTCACGTCCAATGAGTGGAATTGATACAATTGTAACTGCATCAACCATTGACACACGCGCTCGTAAAACTAGCAGTACCTCAGGCACACGTTTTGGACCGCATTATGGCCCACAAGGCAATATGGTGGCTGGCGTTTCTGCATTCATTTTTGATGGTGTGTATACAGCTAGCGCACATAGTGGGATACAAAATACTTGTATTAAATGCCATATGTCAACACTAGTTCATGGTAGTTTTGCTCCAAATGCAGCAGGTGGTCATACATGTCGTGTTGCTTCGCATAACGGAACAATTAATAATGCTGGCTGTACTGGTTGTCACTCAAATGGTAATGCGACATTCACTGCCTATAAAGCGACTTTCAGTAAGAGAATGGATAGTCTTGAAGTTATACTTGCCAATCCTGCTAAACTATTAGCAGATACTGTCTTAAAGACAGCTCTTAATAATACGACGATGACTGCTGAACAAGCAAAGGTGGTATATAACTATGTATTTTTATCAAAAGATAAGAGTTATGGTGCTCACAATCCTATCTATGCTGATCTTCTTCTAACAAAATCATTAGAGAGAGCTAGAAATTGGTAGTTCATTCCTAAAACAAAAAAACCGCATCAATATAATTGATGCGGTTTTTTTGTTTTAAAACGTTTGTTTGAGATACGAAACAGCTAATTTTACAAAATATTAATGCAAACTGCGTGGTTGTATAGCCACCATTTATTTTACTATGATGAAAAAAAAGCTAAATTGTTGGGATTATGCGAAGTGTGGGTTTGAGCCCGGTGGAGAACAAGCCAAGCTTAAAGGAGTATGCTCTGCTGCCGTTAGTCAGCAAACAGACTCCTTAAATAGAGGTATAGGGTTTGGTCGAATATGCTGGGGCGTAGCGGGTACTATGTGTCAGGAACGTGTTACAATTCGTTATAAAGAGCGTTTAACGGGTATTCGTATTGAAGAATTATGCTCTTGCTTGACCTGTGAATTCTTTAAAATGGTAAAAAAGGAAGAAGGTGCTAAATTTAAGATGATACTTCCAGTACTTCATGAGGATAAGAAGTCTAGCCGAAAAGAGCAATCTGTTTAAGAAGATGTATGTTAAGTATTTGAATCTCGTTTTTATTGATGTCTATAATTTTTCCTGCATAAAATTCCTTCAGTATTCTGCCTGCACTGTCTTTGTTCATGCCTGTAAATTCAGCTAAGTCTTGTCTGGATATACTCACTACACTATCTTCTCTTTTGTATATTTCTGTATGTAAGTATAATAAGGCGTTTGCAATTCTTCCGTGCATTTGTTTTTGGGTAAGATTTACGATATTCTCAATTTCATAAATCTTTTGTTTGCTTAAATGATTAATATAGGCTAATGCGAAGGTATTATTTTGCTCAAAAACTTTGTACATCACATCAATATCAATTAAACATGCTGATGAGGGTGCTAATGCTGATATACAATAATGATGACGCTTGTCTGTAAACGCCCCAGGTCCGCACAAGAATTCACCTGGTTTAAGAAACCCTAAAATCAGATTACGTTTATTATATCCCTCAACATAAATTTTTGCAAGACCTGTGTTGAGAGAAAGGAAATGTGTTAGGGTAGTTCCTTGCTTGAAAATTATTTCATCTGTATTGTAATTGACTTCAAGTCTATTCTCGTTTATAAGCTCTAATTCACTATTGTTTAACAGATTGAATATCGAATCTTTTTTGTTGCACTGAGCACAATGTTTTGTTTTGGAGAACTTGGTCATATTATTGTTATCAAGCGTATGAATGTTTAGCATGACATTGTCTGCAAATGTTAGACAAAAATACATTAAAAGCACGTATATAATCAGATATATATCGTTATAGTTTCGATATTTAACAATAAAGTAAATTATGGCTTACAAATGCTTTTACTAAATTGCATACGATTATGATTCATTTTTTGTTGATTAAGTGTTGTTATACATGTAGTTGTTATATTTAGATTATTAATTACAAAAAAAATATGCGCAAAATTAACCGTTTAAAATTTGTCCTTCTGTTTGTCCTATTCATTCTAAGTGCATGTCGCTATGAAAAGATAGCTCTTTTACAGGGTAGCGGAAACGTAAGTTATAAAAATGAGGTGCAGCCAAATTTTACAAAAAGTTGTATAAGTGGGGGGTGTCACTCAACAGGCGGAATTAGTCCGGTGTTAGTAGTTGACGATTCTTATTTAGAACTAATGGATAATGGTTTTATTGATACTAAGTCTCCCAAATCTAGCATTTTGATTGAGAAATTAACTACAGGCGGGAGTATGAGTTCGTATGTTAATAAATCAGAACTTGACCTAATTACACGATGGGTTGAACAAGGTGCATTAGATAATTAAACGGTAAAAAATTAACAAACACATAAAGAACAAAACAATGAAAATTGTAGCAAGCTCTCTAATTTTAATAGGATTATTATTTTTGAATCTAAAATCAAATGGGCAAGAAGCAACAAACGATTCTGTTGTAGCGGATCAGCCAACCGAAGAAGTTGTTCAGAAGCCCGTTGATAAACCAGTACGTTTACCTTTTGAATGCGGATTGTTAATTGACAATCAAACAACAGTGGTAAATTCCGCAAAAACTTTAGAATTAATAATTGATCATCGTTTTGGTACAATGGATAATGGTATTACCGATTTATATGGTATTTATGCGCCATCAAATATTCAGTTGGGATTGAATTATAGTATTACAAATAAACTTATGGTTGGTATTGGAACAACTAAGAATAGTAAATTGCAAGATTTACAGTGGAAGTATATCTTATTACAACAGACCAAATCAGGACGCATCCCTATAACTATTGCCTACTATGGCAATGCGGTAATAGATGCGAGCAATGAAACCAATTTTGGAGCAAATTATGTATTTGCATCTCGATTATCTTATTTTAATCAAATCATGATATCTCGTAAGTTTAATAATATACTTACGCTTCAAGCATCAGGGGGATATGTACATTTTAATTCTATTGACTCAGCATTCAATAATGATAATGTGGTTGCATCATTGGCTGGTCGTGTAAAAATCTCACCTCAGTCAGCAATTATCTTTGAATATCAGCAGCCTTTAATGAATTTTACTGACAATCCAAATGCATCTAAACCCAATGCAGGTATAGGCTTAGAAGTATCAACCTCGTCACATGCTTTTCAGATTTTTGTGTCCTCTTATGGTTCCATACTCAATCAGCATAACGTAATGTATAACACCAACGATTTTACAAAGGGCGCCGTAATGCTTGGTTTTAATATGACACGTAAGTGGAATTTTTAAGAAATAAGAAAATCAAATAATACTATTTACCATGAGTAAAAATGATAAAGCGAATAACAGCCGCAGAAGTTTTCTTCGAAAAGGCTTGTTAATTGGCGGAGCAGTGGGTGGTGCAATGGGTTTGAGCGCTGCGATTTCGAGCCCTTCAGCAAATGATGGAGATGAGGAAACCGTCCGCCTACTTACTCCCGATGGGAAATTGGTAGAAGTAAAAAAATCGGAATTAAAGATTCCTGTTAATTTAGATCCTGCTCGTGGTGCTGCTGCCAGAAAAGGTATTCCTGGCCGAAAGTTTGTTATGGTTATTGATTTGGCAAAATGTCAAAATGCACGTAAATGTATTACCGCTTGCCAGAGAGGCCATGATTTATCTCCTGATCAAGAATGGATAAAGGTTCACCTGATGCAAGATCAGAAAGAGCGTAACCCATACTGGTTCCCTAAACCATGTTATCATTGTGATAGTCCTTCTTGTGTAAAGGTATGCCCAGTAGGTGCAACATTTAAACGCGATGATGGTTGTGTTTTAATTGATGCCGACCGTTGTATTGGCTGTAAGTTTTGTATATCTGCCTGTCCGTATTCAGTACGAATTTTCAATTGGAAAGATAAGGAATCCTATAGTAATCGTAATCCGGAGTACTCACCAGAAACGGGAGTGCCAGGCCAAGTTGGTGTGGCGAGTAAGTGCGATTTTTGCCCTGATAGAAGTAGAAATGGTCAGTTACCTCATTGTGCAGAGGGTTGTCCTATGGGAGTAATTTATTTTGGTGATGCCAATGAAGATACTGTTACTAATGGGGAAGAGACATTGCGATTTAGACAGACCATAGCCATACGGGCTGGTTATAGATATTTGGAGGGACTTGGTACCAATCCTAACGTTTATTATTTACCAGCCTCACATGATCCGGATGATTTTAAAGCTGGGCTAGAAGGTTTAACAGAGGAAGAAAAAGCGAGATATAATAATATACTAAAACCAGATTCAAAAAATGGAAAACAGTAGTAACACTTTAAAAGATTTTGTAGTATATCTTGAAAAGCCATCAAAAAAATGGTGGATGTATGTTATTGGTTTATCAGCACTTGTTCTTATTGCGCTTATTGCAGCTGGATTTCAGATTGTGAAAGGTCAGTATATTACGGGTATGAATGATAATGTTGTGTGGGGCGTTTATGAGGTGAATTTTATTTTCGTTCTCGGCTTCTCATACGCTGCTGCTATAATTTCATCGATATTTCAATTGGCACAAATCAAATGGGGAAAACCGATGATTCGAATATTAGAGATGACCGCTGTTATTTCTCTTATTATTGGACCAATTTATGTTTTGCTTTGTACTGGTCGTATTGACAGAGCTTATCATTTAATTACTTTTGCTCGATTGCAGTCGCCAATGATATGGGATTTTATTGCGATTATGACCGATTTGTTTTTATGTCTTGCTTATTTATATCTAACGCACATCAAAGATTTTGCACGTTTACGAGATTATGCCGATCTAAAAGTCTCGCCATTGCATAAGAAGCTGTATAGCTTTTTGGCGCTTAACTACAAAGGCAGCCCCGAACAAGAAAAAAATCTGAATAGTGCATTAAATATTTTAGCAGCCATTATTATACCTACAGCCATTATTGCGTATTCTTTAGCGGCATGGTTATTTGGTATGAACCAACGTGCGGGCTGGCATAGCAGTCTTATGGCTCCCTATTTTGTTTTAACAGCAGTTTATTCAGGTTTAGCATTGGTTACAATCATATTGTATATTTATAGAAAGACTCATAATTTGTATAAATATATTACCAATGATCATTTTAATATTTTAGGTTTTTTGATTGTAATGTTCTCGTTACTTTATGGCTATTTCTCATTTAGCGATTATATAACAATGTGGTATAATCAAGATTTAATTACAGCTGAATTATTACATAAGCTTGGAAGTTTAAAAGAGTATGGATGGTTGACCGCAATTACTGTTATATGTACAACAGTGATTCCATTGTTCTTTATTGGATTACCCTTTTTTAGATCAGAAAAGACCATATTCATCTCTTCCATCGCTATTATAATTGGATTTTGGCTAAAACGATATTTGATCATTGTTCCTACGTTAGAAACAACCTACGTTCCCACACAAGATATGCGAGAAGGTTTTATGCATTACTCAGCCTCTTTTGTTGAGTGGATTGTTACCATAGGTGGTTTTGCAGCATTTGTATTATTCTTTGTTGTGATGTCGAAGTTTGTTCCAATTATCTCTGTTTCTGAATTAGAAGAAGATCACAAACCTTTTAGATTTTTCTTTAAAACGAGATCAATCAATAATAAATAAATTTAGCAGCGCATTAAATAAAATACTATTTAGATGAGACATAATAAAAATATTTTCGGAAAGCTATTTTTTCTATTTCTGATAATTATAGCAACCAATACGCTTCGGGCAGAGAAATCAAATTCAATGCTCCGTTTCGAATATTTTAAGCTTAATGACGGAACAAAACAATTAAGAGCAAAGTTAAATTCACGTATTGGTGGACGCCTTGTTACAATTGCAGGAGCGCCTATTTCCTTTTTGGTACAATCAGATACATCCGAAATACTTATTGGCAGTTTTGTTACAGATGAAAAGGGAGTAGCAACAGTTTTTATTTCGAAAGATTATAAATTTTTTTTTAATGATGAGAAATACATTACATTTTTTGCGCGTTTTAATGGCAATGATTCACTAAATGAAATTTTAAAAGATTTAGCTATTAAAGAAGCTTATTTAACTATGTTTTTAGAAGAAGTAGATTCTGTAAAAACCGCTAAAATTATACTCCTTACTGACACTATACCCATTGAGGCTGCTACTATCAATATTTATGTAAAGCGTATGGTTGGGATGTTACTGGTAGGCAGCGGCGAAACCGATACAGATGGAACTATTAGTATAGAATTTCCGTCTGATATACCTGGTGATAGCCTTGGGAATCTTGTCGTAATTGCAAAACTTGAAGAGTCAGATGATTATGGGAATATTGAATGTGCAGTAACAAAGCCATGGGGAACTACGTTATATCATCATACATTAAAACACCAGCGGAGTCTTTGGTCAGCTGAAGCGCCCTTATGGATGATCTGGGTTACTTGTATTTTATTAATAGGTATTTGGGTGAATTTCTTTTTAGCTATATCTAAAGTAGCAAAAATTGCAAAGTCAAAAGATTTGGAGAATAAATAGTAAATGATTATAAATTAAAAATAAAAGCGTATGAAAAAAATTATGAAAAGTGTAGTATTACCTGTTATGTCAATTGTTTTGATTACAACAATGTTATCTTTTGTTGTAGAGCAAAACAAAGATTGGGTTGTTCCTGCAAAGGATAAAGCAATGAAAAATGCTAATCCCGATGCAGCTGCTGGTAAAGCATTGTGGGCTTTGCATTGCAAATCATGCCATGGTAAAGATGGCTTGGGCGATGGTACCAAAGCTGGTGATTTGAAAACAAATGCTGGTGATTTTTCCTCTGCCGCTTTTCAAGCACAAACTGATGGCGATATTTATTATAAAACCTCCGTTGGGAAAGGTGAAATGCCAGCCTATGACAAAAAACTTCCAAGTACTGATGATCGTTGGGCTTTGGTTTCGTTTATGAGAACGATGAAAAAATAATTTAAAATGACAAAAAAAACTAATTTAATAGGTATTCTAATAATATCTATGATGCTATCCTTAGGTATGAAAAATGAAGTTTCGTCACAGACACAAGGAACAATGTCTTTTACTACAAATATTGTTTGTCCTAATGGAAACTGGACCACTAAACATGTAGCAGCGATATGGATAACGGATAGCTTAAATAATTTCGTTAAAACACGTTTGGTAAATGCTCTTTTTTCAAAGGGCAATTGGGATCATTTAGCATCTTGGACTGCGAAATCTGGTAGTAGTTTAGTTGATGCTGTTTCTGGTGCAACTTTGGCAAATTATTTAACCCCTTTAACAACAAGCTGGAATGCTACCGATTTAAGTGGCAATGTAGTTCCTGATGGTACGTATAAAGTTTGGGTAGAATTTGCATGGACATCAAGTGGAAATGGAGTTGACACCGTATTCTCGGTTCCTTTTAGAAAAGCAACTAGTACGGTTAATTATAATCCTACTACTAATAATTCACATGTAAGATCTATCGTGCTTGATTGGGTGCCATCGTTAACATCATTAGAGTATACAGCATTAAAATTATCAGATATTGTTGTTTATCCTAGTCCTACTAGTAATATTATTAATATTGATTTTAAGCAATTCGTTAATGGATGTATCATTTCAGTTTATTCATTAGCTGGTAAACAAGTTTATTCCGAGAGAACAGATAAATCTATTATAGGAACAAAAACTATACATTTGGGCGCATTTGCCGATGGTGAGTATGTAATTCAAATAGCAGAAAACGACCAAAAATTTGTTTATAAATACAAAGTTATTTTAAAGAAATAAATAATACTTTTAAATATGAATGCCTAACATTTTTGTTAGGCATTTTTTTTATTGATAAATTTTATTCTGTATAATGATACACCAAAGAGTAATTCCAATGTTAAATACTGAAGTAGGACGCTGAGGTATTAGCCGCCTACTATATCAAAGGCATCAAGTGCATTTCTTCGCCGCGGCGAAAAACTCAATGTG
>JBBRXJ010000016.1:0-43886 GCA_038248505.1 Bacteroidales bacterium | reverse complement strand
TTTTTCACGTTGCATTTTAAAATGCTCAACACAGATTTCTTCATGGGGAAAATAAGTACTAAAATCAAGTAAATTCATTGGATTTTTTACTTGCAAAGGTAATTATTTTTCATTGGGTGCAAAAACGGATAGTCATTTAATTAAAAACATGGGTGGCAATTTTGTGCGTTTGGGGCATTATCCTCAAGATCCTTCTGTTTATAAGGCATGTGATAAATTGGGAATTATTGTGTGGGATGAATTGCCTTGGTGCAGAGGTGGTTATGGCGAATCTGTGTGGAGAGCTAATACCTCGCGTTTATTAAACGAAATGATAGACCAAAATTACAATCACCCATGTATTGCATTCTGGTCACTCGGAAATGAGGCCGGATGGATGCCAGATTTTGAGAATGGTGATAATCGCGATACCATGGCGATGGTTCTAAATGAATTGAATGATTTAGCCCATTCTCTTGATTCATCTCGCTTTACTGCTTTCAGAAAAGATGAAGTGGCTGCTCTAATTGTTGATGTTTACTCTCCTTCTATTTGGGCTGGTTGGTATGCTGGTGTTTATAAAAATTATGAAAACGCGCTGATTGATTCGCGCTATAAATACAAGCATTTATTACATATGGAGTTTGGCGGCGATAGCCATTTTGGGAGACATAACGAACATCCAATAACGGGGGAGGGAATGCTTCGCTCCGATACTTGGTCGGAATCTGAGTCACAGTTGAAAGTCGAGAGTATTAGTCAAAAGGGTGATTATTCAGAAAATTATATGGTTGATTTATTTGATTGGTATCTTAATGTGTCTGAACGTTTAGATTGGTTTGCGGGCAGTGCACAATGGTCACTGAAAGATTTTGCAACCCCTATTCGGCCTGAAAACCCCATTCCGTATATGAACCAAAAGGGTTTAGTTGATAGAGCTGGAAACCCTAAAGATGCCTATTATGTTTTTAAAAGCCATTGGGCTCAAAAACTGGCTTTTGTATATATTGAGTCGCATTCTTGGTTACAACGATATGGAAAGCCTAATGCGAGTTCTGAAGTTTGTGTCTTTAGTAATTGCGATAGTGTAAGACTTTGGCTTAATGGAGTAAATCAAGGCACTTGAATTAAAGATAAGAGTGCTTTTCCTGCTAATGGTTTGCATTGGATTGTACTATTTGCCCCAGGTTCTAATAAAATGAAAGCCATTGGTTATAGTAATTACACTATTGCTACAGATAGCATGACTGTTGATTATACTACAAATGAATTTAGAGATCCGTGGAATGTGAAAATTAGTCAGCGTAACCTTAATAATGGAAACATATTAATTGAGGCGGTGATGAACGATTATAATGGCAACCGTTGTTTTGATTATAACGGACAGGTTTTTTTCTCAAAATTGAGCGGACAAGGTGAATTGCTTGTTAACTATGGCACCATTACACGTTCCTCAATTGTAGAGATGGCAAATGGTTATGCTGCAGTTGAATTCAAACCAGTATCTGGTTCAAAGGCTGTAATTGGCGTTATGCCTAAAGGATCAAAAGGAGAGTATTACGTTATTAAGGAATAATAAGTTAGGGCGCGACTTAATTCGCGCCCTAACTTTTAGTAGCTTTATTTCTTTGTTTTCTTTGAAGTAATAATTTCCATGGTATCGTTTGCAATAACCAATTCTTCATTAGTAGGAACCACCATGGCAACCACTTTTGAATCATCGGTACTAATTACAATTTCTTTGCCTCTTTGATTCTCATTTTTCTTTTTGTCGTATGTCATTCCAAGGTATTCAAAATCACGACATACTTCTTCACGAGTTTCGGAGCCCATTTCGCCCACACCACCAGTGAAAACAATAATATCAACACCTCCCATTACGGCAGCATAAGCGCCAATGTATTTGCGAATACGATAGTGATACATGTCAAGGGCCAATTGCGCTTTCTCGTTCTTATTTACCCATGCTTCAATTTCAATATCGCGCATATCTGATGAAATACCAGTAATTCCGAGTACTCCGCTATGTTTGTTTAATAAGGTATTCATGGTACCTGCATCAATATGTTCCATTTCCATAATATGGGTAATAGCCCCTGCATCTAAATCACCACAACGTGTACCCATCATTAGGCCTTCAACAGGTGTCATACCCATGGATGTGTCAATTGATTTTCCGTTTTTAATGGCTGCAACAGAACCTCCATTACCCAGATGGCAAGTAATAATTCGTTGATTGTTATAGTCGCGATTTAAAATTTCACATGCTCTTTTTGATACATATCGGTGGCTCGTTCCATGAAATCCATAGCGGCGAATACCATGCTTGGTATATAATGAATGTGGGATAGCATACATATATGCATGCGCAGGCATTGTTTGATGAAATGCTGTATCGTAAACCGCAACCTGAGGAACCTGAGGGAGAAGGGTTTTCATTGCATAAATTCCTTTGAGGTTAGGTGGATTATGCAGTGGAGCTAAGGTGCTACAGTTCTCAATTTCTTTAATAACATCATCAGTAATAAGTGCTGATGCGTTAAATTTCTCTCCACCATGTACCACTCTATGACCAACGGCGTTTATTTCTTCAAGCTTAATGATACAGCCATATTTTTCGCTGGTTAATACCCCAAGAATAAATTCAATACCTGATTGATGATCTAGAATCTCACCTTCCAACTTCACTTTGTCACCTTTTGGACTAACAAATTTCATGAAAGATCCTTTCATTCCTATTTTTTCAATGACCCCTTTGGCCATAACTGAGCCCAACTCCATATCAAAAAGTTGATATTTTATGGATGAACTGCCGCAGTTTAATACTAATATTTTCATGTTATGTTTTTTCTTTATTGTTGATTATTAAGATTCAGATTAATACCAATTATTGCGCCATCATTATCATAAAGATAGAAGCCTTTTCCTTCTTTACGACCTAAACAATTGGCACGAACTAGTTTTTTTATGAGTGGAGATACTTTGTATTTCTGATCACCAAATTCTTCATAAAGATTTTCCATCCATCGCAGCAAACGGTCAAGACCAATTTTGTCAGCCATTTCAAAGGGGCCATATTGCATCTGATATCCCACTTTCATTATTTTGTCTATGTCAGTCATTTTTCCAACGCCTTCCATTAATATTTCGCATGCTTCATTAATGAGCGGAATGATGAGGCGTGTGCTAATTTTACCAGCAAAATCAAGTACAGGAATAACTTCTTTGCCTAATAATTTAGCAAAAATCTTTACGTTTTCAAATACTTCATCGGATGTGTGAATGGCTCGTACCACTTCTACAAGGGGCGCTTCACCATTGGGTGTTAAAAAGTGAAAGCTAATACCACGTTCAGGATGGTTGAGTTCAGAAATTAATTCAGTAGCCATCAAAGAAGTTGCATTTGTTGCAATAATAGTTGTAGTGCCAACATTTTTTTCAATGTTGTGAAAAACTTTTTTGCGTGCTGATACACCTGCTTCGCGGGTTGGATAAGACTCTAATGCTTCAATTACTAAATCGCAATTTGATAGGCTATCCCATTCTGTTGAGCCTTTTATACGATTAAGGATGGCTGTTTTCTCACCCGTTGTCATACCCCAACGACCAATCATTAAGTTCAATTCATTGTCTATTTCTTTTAATACGCTGTTTATTTTTTTTTCGTTTTCTTCAATGAAAACAATTTCCATACCACGCATACTAATCATTCGAGCAATACTTTGCCCTACTAAACCATTTCCTACCAAACCTATTTTTGAAAATAGACTTTTGGCATGTCCTTTCTTACTTAAAGAAAAGCCTTCTATTGATTCTGCTATCTCAGCCATTTTTTTTATTATTTATTGTTTTATATGATGTCTTTAATTTTATTCACATGCCTGATTTACCGTAATGGCAATGGTTACCACAATGTCTTCAGCGGAACATCCTCTTGATAGATCGTTAACAGGTTTTGAAAGGCCTTGTACAATTGGGCCAATGGCCTCGGCATTTGCAAGGCGTTGTGTTAATTTATAGGCAATGTTACCCGCGTCAAGATTTGGAAATATTAATATATTGGCTTTACCACCAATATCGCTGCCGGGTGATTTTTGTTGTGCGATGGATGGAATAAGTGCGGCGTCAGCTTGTAATTCACCATCTACTTTTAAGTGAGGAGCCATTTCTTTTACCAATTTGGTGGCACTTATTACTTTATCGGCCATTTCATGCTTAGCGCTTCCTTTTGTACTGAAACTGAGCATGGCAATTTTTGCCTCAATGCCAGCAACCGATTTTGCTGAGGACGCTGTTGTAATTGCTATTTCCGCTAGTTCGCGGTCTGTTGGGTTGATATTAAACCCACAGTCGGCATAAAAAAGTACGCCGTCTTCCCCGAATTGTTTATCTTTTAAAACCATTAAAAAATAACTCGATGCTATATTTATCCCTGCTTTAGTTTTTAAAATCTGAAGTGCAGGTTTTAATACATTACTGGTAGCACTCATTGATCCAGCTACTTCGCCATCAGCATCCCCGTTCTTAATCATTAAACAGCCTAAATACAGCGGATCTTCAGCCAATTTGGTGGCCTGATCGAGTGTCATACCCTTTTCTTTGCGCATATTGTAAAGCAATTGTGTGTAGGTATCTTTTTTATCATGGCTTAGTGGATTCACTATAGTGATTTGTTCAATATTCTTCAAACCAAGCTTTTGAGCATCGGCTTTAATTTTTACTGGGTCGCCAATTAAAATGATGCTGGCAAGTTTTTCGTTAATAGCCATTTCTGCAGCTCTTAGTACTCTTTCGTCGTACGCTTCAGGCAATACAATTTTTTTCTGCTGCTTTTGGGCGGCGGCTTTAATTTTTTGAATGATCTCCATAAATAAGTGTTATATAATGAAACCTCTTGATAATTCGATTGTTGAGAGCTAAATGCTGGTTTGTAAAAATAAATAAATAATTCGTATGAGTGTATGCAAATAAGCATAATTATACTAGTTTTTATTAAGATTTAATGGACTTTTAATCGTTGTTCTTTTTCGAATCTTTTTATCTATTTACCTAGTTTTTTAGTTCCTTTTTATATTTTTGGTGTTCATAAATCAAAAAAAAATCAAAATGAATCGTTTTTTTACTTCGGTATTGTTTTTAGCTTCTGTTTTCTCTGCTATTAATGCGCAGGAATATAAAATGCTAGAGAAAAAATTTGTAAAACATACTGGCGCAGTGAAAACTGTAGCCATTAGTCATGATGGTAAAACGATGCTTAGTGGAGCCGAAGATAAAAATATGATTTGGTGGGATATTGCTACAGGAGTGCCACGTCAAATCTTACTCGGGCATTTTGATGCTGTAGCTTCGGTGCTTTTTACTACCGATGATTTGTTTATGCTAAGTGCGGGCGAACGTACTGTGCGTGTGTATGATAATAATGGAGTATTTGTAAAATCATTTAAAGGTCACTCAACTTACATATGGTCTATGGATGTGAATGCTTCTGGTAAAAAAATGGTGACAGGTTCTTTTGAAGATAAATTTAAACTTTGGGATCTTGTTGCGAACAAGGTGGATATGAATTTTGTTGGCCACACTCAAAGTGTTTTGGCAGTTTGTTTTAGTCCTGATGGTCGTTTTATTGCTAGTGGATCGCTTGATCGTAGTATAAAAATATGGGATGCAGCAACATATCAATTAATTAGTACTTTAAGTGGGCATGGTGATAATATTTATGATTTAGAGTTTTCGCCTGATGGTGCATTTCTTGCAAGTTGCTCACGCGATAAAACGATTAAATTGTGGGAGGTTTCTAGCGGTCGTATAGTGCGCTCGTTTCGCGGACATATTGAAGCAGTGATGAGTATTGGTTTCTCCCCAAATGGTAAATATTTATTGAGTGCATCGTATGATAAAACAGTGCGTTTGTGGAATGCTACTGATGGTAAAGAACTTTATATTTTCAACAATCATTCAGATGTTGTAAATGCGGTTGACTTTGCACCTGATGGCTTTCATTTTGCTAGTGCCGCAAATAATGGGGAATTATTTTATTTTTTAATTGATAAACGTGTATTTGTTGATAAATACTACGCAGCGGAATATACAGAAGAGATATCAACAAATAAACTTTTTGCGCCTAAAAAAGATAGTGAAACGAAAACAGAATATAAAGAACGTCAAGAAAAACAAGAAGTTGCTCGCATAATGCTTTATGATAAATACTATACCAAATATGAAATTTGGCTCAGTACCCAAGCTCTTGCTGTTCCTTCTGAAGGCGTAACTTCTGATACCGTGAAAATATATTATAAGTGATCCGTCGCAACGCATCACTTTTTTTTTAAAAACACACACAATAATTTCAGTTCTTCCTTTGTTTTTACACTATTCGTTTAACCTCTAAATTATTTAATTATGGAAATGATAGATGTTCAAAACCAGGGAGATAGGAACAAGGGTTTTTGGTTGAAAATGCTATTTGTTTCGTTGTTAAGTTCCATATTAACAATCGCATTTTTTTTGTTTTTACAAGGTGGGTTCGATAAATATTTTGCTTTAAAACAATTAAATTTAAGCGGCGCAAAAGCACATCTAGTAAATTACGCTCCTGATAGTGGTAGTTCGTTTGCAGACTTTACCATTGCTGCAGCAAAAGCCTTGCCTACTGTTGTTCATGTTAAGACCAAAAGTGAGGTTCAAGCGTATGCCCCTAATCCTTTATATGAATTTTTTTACGGACGCCCAATGATGAAACCTGAACCTGTTGTAGGGATTGGCTCTGGGGTAATTATTTCAAGTAACGGTTATATTGTAACTAACAATCATGTGATTGCAAATTCACAAGAGATAGAGGTTACACTTGATGATAAGCGCACATTTACAGCTAAATTAATAGGTCACGATCCGAGCACAGATATTGCTGTTATTAAGATTGAAGGCGAGGATTTTCCTTTTCTCCCATATGGAAATTCGGATGATTTAAAAGTAGGCGAATGGGTTCTTGCCATAGGCAATCCATTCGATCTTACGAATACCGTTACCGCAGGCATTGTAAGCGCAAAGGGCCGAAATTTGGGTATCTTGGGCGATAAGTTTAAGATAGAGTCGTTTATACAAACCGATGCAGCCTTAAATCAGGGAAATAGTGGCGGTGCTTTGGTGAATCTGCAAGGTTTTTTAGTTGGAATAAATACAGCTATAATAAGTCCGTCAGGGGCATATAGTGGTAATTCCTTTGCGGTACCTGTTAGTATTGTAAAGAAGGTGGTTGCCGATATTATTGAGTTCGGTGAAGTACAGCGTGCTATTTTAGGAGTTACCATTCAAACTATAGATGCTGAGTTGGCAAAGAAATTAGGCTTAGCAGAGATTAAAGGGGTATATATTGACGGTGTTAAAGATGGTGGATCAGCCAAGGACGCTGGTATTAAAGAAGGCGATGTGATTATTGCAATTGAAGGTATGGCTGTAAATAGCCCTGCAATGATACAAGAGGAGGTGAATCGTTTTAGACCAAAGGATAAGATTAGCGTGACTATTCTGCGTGATGGTAAATCGAAGGAATTTAGTGTCGTGCTAAAAAATATGTTTGGAAGCCTTGATATGGTGAAGTCAAACGAGTCCATTAATATATTAGGAGCAGATTTTAAAAATATACCAGACGATATTAAACAAAAACTTGGCATTAGTGGCGGCGTACAGATATTGACTCTCGGCAGCGGAAAATTTAAAGACGCGGGTATAAAACAAGGCTTTATAATCGTTTCAATTAACAATGCACGAGTAAATAATGTTGCCGAATTAAATGAGGTGATGAATAAATTAAAAGGGGGGATTTATATAGAAGGGCTTTATACTAACGGAGTTATCGCATATTATGCTTTTGGTATGTAGTTTTGACTGGTATTTTTATACCAGTGTTTAAATTGCACACTATTAGATTATTAGTAAGCTTGGATAACTATGGTAACATTTAATGAGACTTTTTTTTGACTTTTGTTATCCTTTACGATATATTTGAATAATAAACCTAAACCTTATGCGTCAACTAAAAATTACAAAATCGATTACCAATCGTGAAAGTACTTCTGTTGATAAGTATCTTCAAGAAATAAGTCGTGAAAGCCTTATAACGGTTGATGAGGAAGTTGAATTAGCGCGTCGTATTAAAAAAGGAGACAGAGTTGCTCTTGAAAAACTCACCAAAGCAAATCTTCGATTTGTGGTTTCTGTTGCAAAACAGTATCAGAATCAGGGTTTAACGCTCCCCGATTTAATTAATGAAGGCAACTTAGGCCTTATTAAAGCGGCTGAGAAATTTGATGAAACCAAAGGTTTTAAATTTATTAGTTATGCAGTATGGTGGATTCGTCAATCCATACTACAAGATATTGCAGAACAATCGCGCATTGTGCGTTTACCCTTGAATCAGGTAGGTTCATTAAATAGAATTAATAAAGCTTTTATTAAGTTCGAACAAGAGTTTGAGCGCGCTCCTTCACCCGATGAGTTGGCCACCGTAATGCAAATTACTCCTGAAAAAGTATCGGATACCCTTCGTATATCAGGTCGGCACAAATCAATGGATGCGCCATTTATGGATGACGATGACAATAGCTTGATGGATGTAATTATCAATCCTGATTCGCCTAATGCCGATAAAGGTCTCATAAATGAATCGCTCAAAAAAGAAATTGAAAGAGCTATCTCAACATTAACGGATAGAGAACGTGATGTTATTCGTTATTTCTTTGGCATAAATGCCCCTGAAATGACTCTCGAAGAAATTGCCGAATTTTTTAATCTTACCCGCGAGCGAGTTCGTCAAATAAAAGAAAAAGCAATACGACGCTTACGCAATACTTCACGCAGTAAATTATTAAAATCGTATTTAGGTTAGTTTGTTGATTTGCTATTTATTTAAGAAGATAATAAAGAAAGCCTTGACTAAAGAAACGAATCATATTTTATAAAACAATAATTAATGCATATTAAAAGCTTGTAGATCATCAGATTTGCGAGCTTTTTTCATTACAATCCTGTTTAAGAGCAACAATATGTTTAGAGATTATGCTAAGCTAAGAAAATTCAATTTATTCTTTTCTCATGTCTCTCAACACACCGCGGCGGATCACTCCTCACCGTAAAACGATATCCGTAATAATAGTTTCACCAGCCTTTCTATTGACTGCTTCAATGATGGCCGTTTTCATCATGCTCAATTCGTTGCGAACAACCGATGAGTTAAGATGCACATACATTACGCTGTTATAAATTTTTATGTCTGTTGTTAGTTTAGCAGCGGAGCGACCAACTATATCCTCCCAGGTACGAATGGCTCGTACCTCTTTTATTTTGCGATCTATCTTAAGTTCTTTAAGTAAGGAATCAACAACTTCTCTTATATTTTGTGTGTAGGTTCTTCTCATTATATCTCGTTTATTTTCCCATCAGTGACTTCAAAGAATCGGTGGTCGAGAGCTATATTTCCTAATACATCTTTAAGATGCTGATGGTTGGTGTCGGTAATAAATATCTGACCAAAATGGTCCTCAGAAACTATGCGCATTATCTGCTCAACCCTCGATTTATCGAATTTATCAAAAATATCATCTAATAAGAGAATGGGTTTTATTCCTTGCTTGTTTCGTATGAAATCAAATTCAGCAAATTTTAATGCGGTGAGAAAAGTTTTTTGTTGTCCTTGTGAACCGGCTGTTTTTAGTGAATGTCCGCCAAGCGTCATAATGAGATCATCTTTATGAATGCCTGATGTGGTGTATTCAAGTACGCGATCCTTTTCTCTATTATTTTGTAAAAGTTTTAATAAACTATGCTTTTGTAGTTGCGATGAATAGATGAGTTCAATATTTTCACGTTCGCCAGATATTTGTGTGTAATAGGTGTTAAATATAGGCAGAACGTCTTTTATAAAATCGCTACGACGCTCAAATATTCTTGTTCCGTATTGTGATAACTGTTCATCATAAACTGAAAGCGTATCATCATCTAATCGGCCCGAGTTAGCAGCGTCTTTTAAGAGCTTGTTGCGCTGCATAAGCGTGTTATTGTAGCGAATAAGCAGGTTCAGGTATTCTTTGTCGTATTGCGATATTACGGTGTTTAAAAATCTTCGGCGCTCTTCACTACCATCAATAATTAATGTGCTATCATAGGGAGAAATCACTACTACAGGCAGTAATCCTATATGATCAGCCATTTTGGGATAGTCTTTTTTGTTGCGTTTGAATTGTTTCTTTTTACCGGGTAATACTGCACAATAGATTTCTTCCTCTTGTTCATCTCTGGAGAAATAGCCTTGTATGATAAAACATGGACAATCATATTTTATGTTTTGTACATCTGTTCCATTGAAATAACTTTTGCAAAGCGATAAGTAATGAATGGCATCCAGTAAATTTGTTTTTCCTACGCCATTGTCGCCAACAAAACAGTTTATACGAGTGGTGAATCGTAGGTCTGCTTCGGCATAATTCTTAAAGTTAACGAGTGAAAGTCTTTGTAAATACATAAAACAAAATTACATAAAAAGAGCATGTTCATTGCTCTATATTCCGCTTTTTAATAGGAATGTTAATTATTAACTGATTCCCTCTTACTTATACAAAAAAATGAAAATAATGACCATTTTTTATCAATTAACCCGAGTTTTGGTATGTTTACCATTCAAGGCACACACATGTGGTATAAAATTGTGTTTAAGTGCTTATTCAAACATTCTGCCATACATCAAGTTCGGTGTAAATGGACGGGATTGTAGTTCGCAATAAAAAACTATTTCATGCCGCCATCTATTGGCTAGCATTAAAAAAAAACAGCACTGCATGGAATGGTATTTCGTTTATGGTTTAGATTTTTTGCTTGAGCGATTTCTTTCTTTGTTCCATTTTTTGAAATCTATAGCCGAGGGCAAATTTCCGTAAGTATTTTGCAGATAGTGCTAAATTAGAAGTCTTTACATCTAATAAACGTTGTAGTGGGTTGGCAATTTCGTGCTTCGATTGACCAAACGTCACCCTACTCGTCACCGTTTAATATATAACGCATACATTATTAGTTAGTTGAAAGTTTTTTTTCTCTATTGTTTCAAATTACAAAGCAAAAAGTTTACATTTGCAATGCTTTAAAAAACGAAAACTTAATAAATATGTCTATAAATACTGAAAACACAGGAAGTTCTGAAAATTTTGGACTTGGTTTTACAAGTGCCGAACTATTTTTCGAGAATAATAAGAAGGTAATTACAATGGTAGGTGGCGGTATTCTAGCTATTGTTGTATTATTTTTTGGATACACAAAACTTATTGTGGCTCCTAAGGAGAAAGAAGCTCAATCACAGATTTTTGTTGCCGAAAAATATTTTACTCAAGATTCATTTAACCTCGCGCTCAAGGGCGATGGGAACTATATGGGTTTTGTCGATATTGCTGATGAGTATAGTGTTACAAAAACAGGTAAGCTCGCTTGTTACTATGCTGGTATTAGTTATTTACGTTTAGGTGAATTTCAGAATGCAATTGATTATCTAAAAAAGTTTAATGCGGGTGATAAGATGATACAACCTATTGCATACGGTTCTATGGGTGATGCCTTTCTTGAATTAAATGAAGATGACCAAGCGATTAAATATTACAAGAAGGCTGCTAATTATAGTAAAAACGACTATACGAGACCGCTCTATTTATTTAAACTAGCTATGGTTTATGATAAAACGAGTGATGCTGCCTCAGCACTTGAGGCATACAAAAAAATTAAATATGAATATCCTTTTAGTATGCAATCACGCTATGCAGAGAAGTATATAGCGCGCGCCGAAGCAAAAAATTAATATAAAAGGCTGCCTAAAAGGGCAGCCTTTTTGCTTTTAATAAATCATATTCGTACCTTCGTTTCAAAATAATTGAAATTTAATATATTGTTTAAATGGCTACTGCATTAAAGAATTTATCATCATACGAAAAAGATCAAATGCCTATTGCAAAAGGAATGCGTTTTGGTATTGTGGTAGCTGAGTGGAATGATAATATAACAGATGTTCTAGCTAATGGGGCTCTTAAGGTGTTATTAGCGAATGGTGTTAAAGAAACAGCGATTAAAATTGAACATGTACCGGGTACGGTTGAGCTTACTTTTGCAGCGAAATTATTGGCTCAAAGTGTATTTAAACCTGATGCAATAATATGCTTGGGATGTGTGATTAAAGGGGATACACCTCATTTCGACTATGTTTGTTTGTCTGTCACCCAAGGTATTACTCAATTAAATATTGATTTGAAAACGCCCGTAATTTTTGGTGTTTTAACAACAGACAATTTACAGCAGGCACTTGATCGTGCTGGTGGAAAGCACGGAAACAAGGGAGACGAAGCTGCTGTTACCGCGATCAAAATGGTCGCATTATCAAAAAATCTTAATAAGAAGAAATAGATTCATGTCTCGCAAAATTATAGAATGCATACCGAACTTTAGTGAAGGCTGTAACGAAAAGGTTATAGCACTCATTGTTGATTCTATTAGAGGCGTTAATGGGGTTCGTATTTTGCGTGTTGATGGTGGTAAAGATGTAAATCGTACCGTGGTTACTTTTATAGGTGAGCCAGAACCCGTTTTAGAGGCTGCATTTAATGCCATTGCTATGGCAACTGAAAATATTGATATGCGCACTCAAACTGGCAAGCATCCTCGTATTGGCGCAGCCGATGTCTGTCCTCTTGTGCCAGTTGCTAATGTTAGCATGTCGGAGGTTATTGAATTGTCTTATCGTTTGGCAAAAAGGGTAGGCCAGGAGCTTCATATTCCTATTTATATGTATGAAGAGTCTGCTATTAATCAAGATCATAAAGCCCTTGAAGATATTCGCAGAGGCGAGTATGAAGGCCTGGAATATAAAATGTCGAAACCCGAATGGCATCCAGATTATGGCCCTAAATCATTTAACGCTCGCTCAGGGGCTATTGTTATTGGTGCTCGAAAATTTCTTATTGCATTTAATATAAATTTAGAAACAGATTCGGTTGATATAGCTCATAATATTGCAGCCGCATTACGCAAGAAACGAAGCATTGATGAACGTTTCATGCACCTAAAATCAACCGGTTGGTATATTAAAGATTTTAATAAAGTACAGGTTTCTCTCAACTTAACTGATTTTGAAAAAACACCTATCTGGCTCGCATACGAAGAGGTTAAAAGACTTGCTGCTGGTTACGATACTCGTGTCACTGGTTCCGAATTAGTTGGCTTAGTTAATCGCTCTGCTATGATGGAAACCGGGATCTTTTATTCAAAAAGCTTTAATCTTAAAGAAGAACAACAAATTGCTGCGGCCATAACAGCATTAGGTTTAGGAGAACTTACACCATTCAATCCGTGGAGCCGCATTCTCGAATATCTTATTTGATTCAATGTAGGTAGTTGAGGCCGGCATTCGTAAAATGAAAGCCTACTTCAATAAAGTTACCTGCCCCGTTTGATAACTGCCTGCCTTATCATTAAATTCAATAATATAATGATAGGAGTCAATATGTGTAACACGATTATCTCTGCGTCCATCCCATAGTATATCGCTACCTTTTGAGCTTGATAATAGCACTCCCATTCGATCATATACATACACCTCCGCTTCTGGATAAAAATTAGTGAGATTGGATATGCGCCAAAGATCATTTACTCCATCACCGTTGGGCGAGAAAACGGTGGGTACATTTATACATAGATCTCTTGCTGCTATTAGATTGTACCAAATGGTATTGCTGCATTCATTTTTATCTGTTACGATAACAGAATAATGTCCTGCTGCTAAATTTTCAATTTTTTCTGTGACCGAACCATCATTCCATGTATAAGTATAAATGGAGTCAAAATTATCAATAATCGGACTTCCTCCTGTTGCATGTATCGTTAATCCTCCATCGCTTGTTTGTGGACAATAGGGTGCGCTTGCGGTTAACCATAATTGTATTTTTTCGGCTTGAGTAATGGTTATACTTGTATCAATGCTGCAATTTTCCTTATCCTTAATCACTAAAAAGTAGCGTCCTGCTTGCAAACGATCCATCATGTTATTGGTTGATGCCCCATTTATAAAGTAATTGATAGGCGCTGTACCACCAGTCGTTACAATATTTATGGAGCCTTGCTGATCGCCATAACATGGGTTGTCGTTTTTTACAATAATATCAAAAAGTAGTGGGTCGGGTCTCAATATATCAACAGACTCGCTATCGCAATAATGATTATTATCACAAATGGTAAGATGGTATGTTCCTTCTTGAAGTTGAGATATGGAATGAGATGTTATGCCGTTGTCCCAGTAATAAGTAGGTATTCCGATACCACCACTTACAAATCCTTCAGCAAATCCATCATTCATTTGGTAGCAACTGATGTCTTTTTTATTCATACTTAGTTTGGGTGGTGCAAATAGAGTGATTATTTTTTCGGCATGTCCTGTACAACCAATGTTAGAAAGTGTTTCATCTACTTTTATTTTTATTTTACCAGCAGTTGATGTATTCCATAATGTGTTAATGGTATTACTGCCATTGCCGTTAGTTATAATTCCTTTCTCAACATTCCATTGGTAAATATTGCCAGAATGTGATGCAGTAAAAAAAGAACTCATGTTTCCAATATAGGCGCTATCTATACCAATAATGTTGGGTATTGGTAGGGCATGTACAATTATTTTGGCCGTTGCAGTATCGCTACAATTATGGACATTATATACACTTACATAATAATTTGTGGATGCAGCTGGTTTAACATTAGTAGAATAGGTACTTGCACCATTGCTCCACGTATAACGATTTCCGCCATTGGCCGTTAACGTTATTTGGTCTCCTAAACAAATGCCATTATAAATGCCTGCATTGGCTGTGGGAGCAGGGTAGTGATAAATAAATATAGAGTCTTTCCATTTACATAAATGGGCATCGGCTACAATTAACTTATATTTTCCTGCGAATTTGGCGCTTATGTTTGCAGATGTAGCTCCATTATTCCAAACAAAATTTATTGCGTTACTTACGCTTGGGTTCAGTGCTACCGAAACATCAGGACAAACTTTTACGGTATCTGGTTTTGAAAGCGAAAATGTGGGGAGTGTATAAACTCCTACATTCATTGTGTCACTCTTTTTACAGCCATTTACATCAATAACTAACACATGATATGAGGTAAGTGTTTGTGGTGCTATTTTGTTTGCTGCGGCGTTTATTCCATTATTCCAATTATAAGTAATCCCGCCTGTTGCTGTAATGATTGTACTATCATTACGGCAAATATTTTGGTCGGCACCTGCATTAGCAATAGGCAAAGTCCACAAGTGAACCTTAACACTATCGGTATTTTTACATAAATATTTACTGCTTACTGTTACCACATATTTTGTATCAATAAAAGGGCTGATGGTAAATGATGCCACCGTGTTACCATTGCTCCATTTGTAAGTACTGCCACCAGAGGCATGCAGCATAATTGGCTCGCCTTTACAAATGTTAGTATCAACCGATTTGAAAATTACAGGAAGCGGACGATTTACTAAAAGTGTAGTATCCGAATTGCTACATCCTTTTGCATCCGTAACTGTTACAGAGTATAAACCCGACATGTTTTCTATACGTGATGGCCCCCCCGGTCCATCCTGCCATAAATAATGATGAAGAATACTCTCCTTGGTATCAATGAGTGCAGAATCGCCTATACAAAAATTGATGGTGTCAGCTAAAGCCAGAACAGGCATGGCGTTTACGTTTACTTGTACACTAGAGGTAACCCCGCATCCAACGGCATCGCTTACGGTTACGATGTATAGTTTTGATATTCGTGGCCGTATAATGGCAGTAGCTGTTGAGTCTCCTGTATTCCATCGGTAATTAATACTGCCAGTAGCATTTAAAGTTACGGCTTGTTTTTCGCACACTAAATTTAATGAAGCACTTGAATTGGCAATTATTTCAGGGTTTACAGTGAGCATACCACTATCAATGGATGAAATATTACAGCCATTATTAAGGGTAACGGTAACGTAAAAATTTTCGTCGTGGGTGGGTATAATTTCAATATAAGGCGTATTTGCACCCGTATTCCATTTATAGGTGAGGTTTGTGCTGCTTCCTTCAGATAAGCCTCCGCTGGCCCAATATATGGTTGGTTCTTTATAGCAAGCATGAAGAGATTGCTTGCCATTTTTGGTGTTGATTACTTTTGTACGAAACTTATTGAAATTTGAAAAATAACCAAATCTAGTTCCATCGGCTTTGCTTCCTCCATTTGAGGAGATAATACCTAGATGAAATAAATCTTTGGTATTTGTTATTTTAGCCGCTTTTAAAGTAGGTATTTCGGTATTGGAAAATTCGGCTGAAATAGCCATCCATTCTGGTCTTCCGGGTACGGGTTTAAATAGTGAACCGGCTAATTTTGGTGATGCTACTCCATTAAGTAAAAAATTATTTTGGGCACCACTTCTAACCAATATGTTGAGATAAAACTTGTAGGTTGCAGATCGTGTGAAATTAACTTCAGTGGAGCCACTACAAAAGTCTATTGGTGGTAGTATGGCTTGTCCTACTTCACATCCTTCCCCTGAAATTTGCATCACATAAATTGTGGAGTCTCTCGATTTTATATAAAGAATAGGATCAACTATATCTATTCCATAGGGTTGTCCTTTCCCTATTACTGCAGCTAATACCCCATTTACTTCAATGTGTTCATTCTCAACAAGAGATGTAACATAAACTTTTTCTGCGCTAACTCCATTATAGACGCCTCCTTTACCTTTTATTGCAACATATTCACGTCCAGTAAGATTAACAGGAATCATTTGGTCGCCTCTTAAATCTTTGCAACTACCTATGCTTACAGAGCAATCATGAAGGGTTACAGCAATTGGTTTGTTCGATTTTATATGTGTGCCGTTGGGGTGCATATTTGCAGCGGAACTAATAACTGGGTTGCCGTAAGTGGAAAATCCTCCAAATGGAGCACCTATGAAGGTCTCGCCTTTGTTAAGTAGGATGCTGAATACTTTGCCTGCTATATGCATTGTATCGCCAACTAAGGCTACGGTAGGTGTTATTTCAACTATAGTGGAATCAGTGGTAGCAACAATGTGAAAGGCGGAATAGGAATCAGAATATCCATTTGAATTATCTGTTTGAAAAATGGTATAGAATTCATTTCCCAAAGCATTGGCTCCTTTTAAGGAGAATAAATCGGGGTTTTTAGGGCCAGAAACATCATAGTATGCGGTTATGGGAGCCGTTGCTGTAATATAAATTCCTTTATTGTTGTATCCCCAATGCCCATTGTAATTTTTGCTTAGTCGGTTTTCAATCTCATCAATATATTTACTTAAATCATATTGTACGGTAGCATTTGAGGGTAAATCAATACGAATTCTTTTAAAAGCACTATTTGCGGGTTGTTCAATATAAACCGTTGATGGAAACGATAAGGCTGTCAATACAATATATGCTGGTCTATCGCCATAGGTCCACTTGGATGTGTCGGCATTACTTGTATTTAAGCCATGCGAATACGATACGTCAGGCGCTACAAACCAAAACTCAACATCGGTTTGTGCATTTAA
Organism: Bacteroidales bacterium; assembly: GCA_038248505.1. GTDB lineage: Bacteria > Bacteroidota > Bacteroidia > Bacteroidales > JBBRXJ01 > JBBRXJ01. The sequence goes on along the minus strand of JBBRXJ010000016.1, from coordinate 26,305 downwards.
CTTGCTAACTAACAAGCTCAACAAAAATATGAATGATAGCTTTTTGAGCATTCATGTAAATTTAACGAATAAAAACAAAGATGCTATTCAAATAGAGCGAACAAAGTATAAAAAATTAAAATGCCTAATTATAGCTTTTAAATCTGATTAATGGTTTTATATTGATTTTTTGTAATTGGCGTATAAATATATTATTACAATATTTGTATCAACAAAAAGCGTTCGCCATAAAAATCATTTATTTACATTCTTGTTATTTAGATTTTATGGGCAGGTGTAAAGAAAAACGATATAATGAAAAGCCAACAGACAAAACAGCACACTTATTCGTATCTGAAATTTATTTTTAATGATGCTCATGATTTTCAATTGCAAACCGCACAAGCCAAAGCGCGACCGAAGTTTGCAAAAGCGGTGTAGTGAATTTGTCGAATTGAACTGTTTTATTGCCAACTCACCCACGGATAATTGTATCTTTGGGTTTTTTATTTAAAAGACTTATGATAATATATGCCAACATTACACTGGATAGGGAAAGAAAAGGTTATTAATCATCATAAATTAGGCATTGCACAAAAAGAATGCGATGAAACTATTTATTGGCTCTAATTATTGAAAGAAACAGATTATTTAAATGAGAATGAATTTGAAAGCAAAAAAGCAGAAGCTATAGAATTATATTTTTTTTACGAAGTGTAATTATAACATCAATGAAAAACGTATACTTTATCATTCATAACTTATACCTTGGAAAAAATGACCAAAGCATTTGATGATTTTATTGACAAACCCAGTTACATCAACAGCCGACAAATCCAATTCCTTGACTTACTCAAAAACTTTGTATTCGAAAAAGGCTATGTAAGCAAATGCAACCTGATTGAATCTCCTTCTACCTTGCTTAATTCTGAATGGATTAGAGGCATATTTAAACAACAAGAAATTAACGAAATTTTAATTTTAACTCAAAAAACATTATCCGCATAAAATGAAACCGTGACGGATTGTCACGGTTTGAAAAAAGGAATCGAAAAAATGAAATGCAATAGAAAAGCAAAATGAAATAAAAATATTTGAGGAGAAAAAAGTGAGAACTGCCTGTGACGCAGAACAGGGAAAGTGGTATTTATCGATTATAGATGTAATTGAAATTTTGACCGGCACAGAGGGATATAGAAAATAAAAAATGGTACTTATCAGTAATTGATATTATTAGTACATTAACCGAAAGTAGTATTCCTAAAAGATATTGGTCTGACCTTAAAAAGAAGCTTATTATTGAAGGAAGTGAGTTGTACGAAAAAATCGTATAACTGAAATTTGAAGCATCTGATGGCAAAAAGTATGCGACAGACTGTCTTGAAACACAAGATGTTTTTCGCTTAATTCATTCCATCCCCTAAGGCAGAGACTTTTAAATTGTGGTTGGCACAAATTGCAAGCGAAAGATTAGACGAAATGCAAGCCCCGGAACTTACCATTGATAGAGCTTTCGAACAATACATGCAATGGGGCTATTCGGAAAACTGGATTAACCAACGCCTTAAAAGTATTGAGATACGATAAGAATTAACGGATAAATGGAAAAAGAGAGGGCTGAAAGATGGTTTTCAGTTTGCAACACTTACCTACATTATCACTAAAGCATGGGCAGATAAAACTACCAAAGAATATAAAATTCTGAAAGGCTTGAAAAAGGAAAACATTAGGGACAACATGACCAACACCGAATTGATTTTAAATATGCTGGCAAAAGCATCCACTAAAGACATATCAGCCGCAACCAATCCGAAAGATTATGAGGAAAGCAAGAAAGTAGCCAAACAGGGCGGTAATGTAGCAAAGGTAGCACGCAAAGAACTGAAAACTAAAACAGGTAAAAATGTTGTTACCTCTCTAAATGCTAAAACCGCATTGCAATTGAATGAGGGTGACAATAAAAAACCGAAAACCGAAAAATAAATGGCAGGAATATTTTCTCAAATATATATTAAGCTTGTTTTTGCAGTGCAAAACAGGGAGTGTATAATTCATTCTTCATAGGAAGAAGAATTATATAAATACATTTCAGGCATCGTCAGGAATAAAGAACAAAAAATGTTAGCCATTAACGGAATGCTTAACCACATTCATTTTTTCATAGAAATGAAACCATCATGTTGCTTGTCTGATTTATTACGAGAAGTGAAAAAATCGTCAAATGAATTTATTAACGAAAAGAAGTTTTCTAAATTTTAATTTAATTGGCGGGAAGGGTATGGGGCATTTTCATATAGTCATTCTCAGATTGATTTAGTAATTAAATACATTATGAATCAAAAAGAATATCATAGAAAGCAAATATTTCGAGAGGAGTATTTGAATTTTTTGAAGAAGTTCGAGATAGAATTCAAAGACGAATATTTATTCAAATGGATAGAAGATTAAAGAATCCGAAGGATTCACATATTTATAAAAAAGAGAAGCGTTGTGGGTTTGATACGACCCCTCTAGGTCGAACAATTCATCTGTCTCGTTTTTTTTATAAACATCAAATATCTTCGAGATTAAAAACAAAATTATATACAACAAAATAACTCCACTTGAACGCAAGTAAACTGCCGACGAGGAGTAGAGAATTGTTTCAACCTCTCAAAAGCTACGGAGTATGAGACGGAGAAAAGCCTACTCGACCCGCCAAAAGATTACTGTAGAAAATGAAAATCGGATCAATACGCTATTCTATTGCTTTAATAAAATCCATCTCTGATATGATTTTAATGCCTAATTGCTTAGCTTTTTCGAGTTTCTTTGGTCCCATATCATCTCCAGCTAATAAAAAGTCGGTTTTTGAGGATATGGAAGATGTATTTTTTCCTCCATGCTCGTCAATTAGCTCTTTTAATCGTTCGCGCGAATATCTTGTGAAAGTACCCGAGATGACATAACTTTTGCCTTCTAATTTATTTGAGGATTGTGATGAATCTTTTGCTTCAGCAATCATTTTTAATCCGACATCCTTTAGCTTTTGTATTAATAGCACGTTTTTTTCTGATTTAAAAAAGTCTTGTACACTCTCAGCAATGCGTTCACCAATCTCATCGGCTGCAATAAGCTCATCGGTGGTGGCTTTCATTATATTATCAATGGAGCCAAAATGTTGTGCCAGCTTTTTAGCAACGGTCTCTCCAACGTAACGTATGCCTAGTGCAAACAATACCCGGTGAAACGGATTTTCTTTTGAGGCTTCAATACTCTCAATTAAATTTTGGGCTGACTTGCTTCCAAAACGTTCTAGATGCTCAATTTTAGACTTTTCTAAGGAATATAAATCTGCAATATTCTTTAGGAATCCATTGGTGTATAGCAAATCAATGGTTGCTTCGGCAGCATTAATATTCATAGCTTTTCGGCTTATGAAGTGTTCCATTTTTCCCTTTATTTGGGTTGGACAACCATCTTCATTAGGACAATAATAGGCAGCCTCACCTTCGTTGCGTATAAGGGCGGTGTGGCAATCCGGACAGTTTTCAATAAATGCTACGGGCTTACTAATGGCATGTCTACTGCTTGCTTCTACGCGAATTATTTTTGGAATTATTTCACCTCCTTTTTCAACATATACCATATCGCCTTCATGCAAATCGAGCGATTTAATTTGATCAGCATTGTGTAATGTTGCTCGCTTTACACTGGTGCCAGCTAATTGAACGGGTTCTAAATTGGCTACCGGAGTTACAGCCCCTGTACGACCTACTTGAAAAACAACCGAGAGCAATTTCGTGCACACTTGCTCTGCCGGAAATTTATAGGCAATGGCCCAACGAGGTGTTTTAGCAGTAAACCCAAGTCGTTCACGATGATCGTAGGAATCTGCTTTTATTACAACTCCATCAATATCATAATCTAATGTATTCTTTTTATTTGCCGTTTCATCTATAAATGCAAATACATCTTCAATTTTATCGCAATATTTTATAGTATCTGATGTTCTAAATCCCCATTCCTTTGCCTTCTTTAGATTGTCGAGGTGATTATTAAAGGGCAATTGGTCGCCCAATATAAAATATATGTAACAATCAAGAGGGCGCTTAGCAACAGCTGAACTGTTTTGTAATTTAATAGAGCCTGCTGCTCCGTTTCGTGGATTAGCAAGGGTATCTTCTCCATTCAATAGACGTTGCTCATTGTATTTGTAAAAGCCACTTCGTGGCATGTATATTTCTCCACGAGCAGTAATCTCATCTGGAATCTCATTCCCTTGTAATTCTAATGGAATGCTTTTTATGGTTTTTATATTATCGGTTACAACATCGCCAACAATACCATCGCCTCTTGTTAAAGCCTCAACTAGCTTGCCTTTTTTATATGTTAGACTGATGGAGACCCCATCAAATTTATACTCGCAAACAAAAGGTACTGTTTCAGGTACACTTTTTTTAACGCGTTGGTAAAACTCAGCAATCTCATCTTTTGAATAGCTATTTGATAATGATAGCATGGGCCATCGGTGTGAAGCTTGCTCAAATTCCTTATTCAAATCGCTCCCTACACGGCTACTAGGTGAACTCGTATCGGTAAACTCCGGATATTTTTTCTCTAGCGAAGTGAGTTCCATCATGAGCAAATCATAATCAAAATCACTAATAAGAGGCTTTGCTAAAACATAGTACTGATGGTTGTGCTTATTTAGTTCCTCTCGTAAATATATTATTCGCTTATATGTTTGCTGTGTATCCATGCCTTTATTTTATGCAAATATATGAAAAGACTTTACTTTTATTCATAAAAAAACCATGAGTACGACAGTACTCATGGTCTGAAAAAGCGAAAATGAATTTGATGCTATTAATTATGAATGCGTATTAACTTTTTAGTTGTTCCCTGCCCATTTACAATAACGTTAATTAGGTAAACTCCATCTTTCCCTGAAAATGAGCTCGCATCTAAGGGTATTGTGTATAATGATGGTGCTTGTTTTTCATGTATTATTTCTCTTATAAGACTTCCTGTAATATCGCTAATGGTAATGATTACTTCAGACTCTTCAATTAAATCGTATTGAATGTTGAGTGTTGTGCTAAATGGATTTGGGAAAATATTTAGTTCGTTAAGCCCTTTTAGTTCGGAAATAGAACTGCCTTTTAAACGATTGTCTTCAAGATTAGATATTGATTGACTAAATGGCCCCGAATTGGTTTTTAATAAACTTAGTGGAGAACAAGGACTGCTAAATAGGCAAACAATTCTATAGAAGAATAAAGTGTTTTTAGCCATTGCCGAGGTGTCGGTATATTGATTTAAATTCCCTGCAATAGTATCAAATGCTGACAGTGTGAGTGAATCTGTTCCTCTGTATAAAATATAACTGTTAAAAGCATAAGGCTGCGTCCCTACCAAATAATCAAACCAAATTAAATTTACACCTTGTGCTGTAATGCTGCTTTGTTGCAAAAAGAGTGTTTTATGTGATGTGGCTGAGTTAATGTTTTGTTCTTGATCACAACTATCAACTGTGGTTACCTTATAATATTCCGCATGTTGGCTAGATGTTGCAACATCAGCAAACACAGAGGTATCAGCAAATACTTTTTGTCCAATTAAAACATACTGATTTGCTATATTTCCTTGTTTATAAATATTATATGCTTTGGTATTTTTGTTTTGGGATCGAGACCAAACAATCAGATTTTGCCCTGTTTTCATATCCGCAGTTACAATGCAAATAGGATCGTTGGTATATGGATTTTTAACCGAAACATTTAATTTAGTAGTGTTGCTCCAACAACCGCCAACTTTGGTTTGAGAGCGTAAAAATAACGTACCCGATTTTGTAGCAAGAACACTAGTATTATAGTTCGAAATGCTTTCGCCTGCGCTATCTATTTGCCAATAGTATTCTTCATTACTTGAGGATGGATTAGCTTTTGTTATGGTCTTGTCTCCGCATACATTAGCGCTAATGCTTGGTAATGGCGGAGCACTTGGGTAGTTATAGATGGCTACATCAAACTCTACTGCATCGGACCAACAGGCATTTGTATGTCTTGTTCTTAAATAATAAAACCCCGTTGCGGATACTGTTCGTGGATTTGTTACGGTTGATGTACTCGTTCCAGTATTGCTGGTCTGCCAATAAAATGCTGTGTTTGCAGGTGGACTATCCATCGTAATCGTTTTATTTCCACAATTGTTTTGGCTAATTAATGCTGTTGGCTTGGCTGGCATTGTAAGTATGCTTAAACTAATACTACTACTATTGGCTGACCAGCAACCTAGGTTTGTTCGTGCTCTTGAATAATAGGTACCTGTGCTTTCAGCGAGTTGGCTAAGAGATGAATTAGTAATACTTGTTCCTGTATTATTTGTTTGCCAATAATACAGAGTGTTTGCTGGTGGGCTTGCAACCTCAATGGTTTTTGCACCACATGAATTAGCACTCGTAATATTTGGAGCTGGTGGAGTGGATGGGATTGGGTTAACTGTTACTGTTGCGCTTCCCATGGGGGACCAACATTCAAAGCCTACCATAGCATCAAGTGGATATCCATATTTGAAGGATCTAATATAATAAGTACCACTAGTTGGAGCAGAAGTCGTATAATTAGCATCATAAATTTTTAATTTTGAACTTGAGCTTGGTTGCCAATAAACACTATCGGCACCATATTTATTTAATAAGGTAAGCGTTTTATTGCCGCATAAATTTGGTGAGATACTAAATGAAGGAGCTGGTGGAATTGGATTATATATTAGATTTTCTGATTTGGTAGCAGAATTTGACCATTGTTTTAAAACATTATCATAGGCTCGTAAATAGTAGAATCCATCAGCATAGGTATAATATGGATCGTAGCCAACATTGGGATCATCAAAAAGTCGTTCAGTGCTATCTGTTCCTTGCCAATAATATTCGATGTGATCATAGAGTAAATCTTGGTATTCTACCCTCAATGAGGACGGTCCACAGTCTACAACAGTTGTTACGATAGGCAATACATCAGTAACTATTGGAGTAAACGCATAATATCTGTTGTTACTAACTGCATTATTTGCGCCAATTGTTAAACTAATATTGGGTGAACTTGATGATTGTATGCCTCCAAAAAAAGCCTGAATACCAACAGTAGTAGTGGTTGCATAAGTACTCATTCCATAATCAACCATATAAACTTTTTTTGTGGCTTCATCCAAAACACATGCAAAATAATTATTGGTTGAGGTGTTTAGCTTGTAATCATACCATTTTATCCAGAATTGTCTATTGTTTCCAGTACCGAATGTTTTTGTGTAAATGCGATCGTTGCTTCCCAAACCACCACTTGCAAACTTATCCCAAAAACAGGCTATGAAAATACCCCAAGGATGACCACTACTCGCTGGTGTAGGTAATGCAATATTATCTGCACCTAAGGCTGATCCTGTTACTCCTCCTTCGTTCTTAAAATATACAAGTCCGTTGTATGAAATTTGAATTTTATTACTAACTTGACTTATTATGTAAAATGAGAACGGCAACGTAATTTCATTTGTTAATCCATTTGTTGCTTGACTAGCGGTTGATACTCCCGTCCAACCTACTAAATAATCATCGGTTTCGGTATTCAACCCACCTGGATTTCCGCCTGGACTAGAATAGTAAATAACATTATATGTTGCAGAAAATACATTGTTCTGAAAAAGAACGATGCAGATTAGTAATAGTAGATACTTTTTCATAAAATTAACATTTTAAAATGAAATCATTTATTAAATGTAAACATTGATATTAAACTGACAATGATTAATTTTCATCTGTTCATAAGTTTTTAATAGTATGTGTTTTATTGTTATTTGTATATGTCTTATTGTTAGTATTTAACGCAATAAGCTAGCGCTTTATGTTTTGGACATAAAAATTTTAAAAATGTTTGTTTAATAAAAAATAATTCTAGATTTGCAGTATATATGGTTCCGAAATCACTTCATGTGAAAGTAGGATGAAAAGGGAATCAGGTGTAAATCCTGAACAGTTCCCGCTGCTGTAAGCTCTTTAATGTTTTGCACACCTAATAAGCCACTGTTCCTATAAAAAGGGATGGGAAGGCGTGCAAAATGGAGCGAGTCAGAAGACCTGCCATCTATAAAAACAATATTCGATGCTTTCGGGAAAAAAGCGCGGGGTGTATCATAAATCTTATATCACCGCAATTTTATCGTTTAGGCTACGAGTGTTGATTATTTATTAATCAATTACTTAACCTTAAAGTTTTTAAAATGAAACGTGTTTTAATTGGGTCATTATCAAAAGTGTTATCACTAGTTGTTCTGACTTCCTCTATTGCTTTTTCTTCATGCGAAAAAGAAAAAAATGTTGATTCTTTACCTGATAATTTTACTTATACAGTAGATGATCATCAAAAGCCTCCTGTTAATAATAATACTTTTAGTGTACTTATTGACTTCGAGAGTTTTGATGTTCCCACAGATAGTTTTCTCAATGGCTCTGTTCGTTCAGGAAAATTTGTTTTGGGAGAGCTAACTTTTACAAATGATTACGATACTACTTATAGTTCGTGGAGTGGTTTTGCTTGTTCTAATATAAAAGATAGCACAACCGCTGGATATGGTAATCAATATGCTAGTTATGCAGGCTCGGGTGCGAATAATTCATCCAATTATATGGTTTACTATCCCGGTTTTTCGGGCGTACATGCTATAAAATTTTCAACTCCCAGAATTATCGATAGTATTAAAGTTACAAATTCAACCTATAGTGCGCTTTCTATGAAAATAGGCGATGCCTTCACTAAACGCTTTGGTGGTGTATCATATACGGATCAAGATTCTTTTATGCTTACCATAAAAGCGTATGGTGCATCAGGCAATTATTTAAATAAAAAGATTGATTTCTTTTTAGCCGATTATCGTGCATCAAGTAGTAATCTCGATTATATCGTAAAAGCATGGATCAATATAAACCTTAGCTCCCTTGGCTCATTAAGCGAGTTGCGATTCGATTTCACTTCCTCCGATAATGGCCAATTTGGAATGAATACACCAAGCTATTTTTGTCTTGACAACATTAGTTATAAAAAGAATTAAATATGAAATCATCTTTAATTTTACTTGCCTTTTTTATTGAGCTTATTACGTTGGCTCAGTATGCGCCTATGGTTGGTGTGTCGGGTACTACGGCTATTCATTGTCAATCCGCTTCATTTGTTGATTGGGCATATTCTTGCACTGTCCATCGTGGTTTTATTAATATATCCGATACCTCTGTAACAGATATGGCTAGCAATAAAGCCTCTTATGGCGATGAAATAAATGCAACATTAAAAGCCGATAATCTCAGTGTTAGTCTAGGTGATGGTGGTATGGCAACCTTAGAGTTTAATTCACATATTATTGATGGACCTGGTTTTGATTTCGCTGTTTTTGAAAATGCATTCATGGATGATTTTTTAGAATTGGCATTTGTTGAAGTGAGTAGTGATGGGCTGCATTTTGTTCGATTTCCTTCCGCATCGCTTACTTCAAGCGCATCACAGAAGGGAGCTTTTGATCGAATAGATGCTCAAAAAATTAATAATTTGGCTGGAAAATACAGAACTCTATATGGAACCCCTTTTGATTTGAGTGTGCTTGATACTTCTTCTGTATTGGATATGAAAAATATTACTCATATACGAATAATCGATGTGGTTGGAAATATTACATTCTTCTCGTCATTCGATGCTTCGGGCAATATCATTAACGATCCTTGGCCAACTCCATTTTATTCTTGTGGCTTTGATTTAGATGCAGTAGGTATTCTAAATAACCTTAAAAGCATCGAAAGTATTCAGGATTATGATGACGTTCGCATTAATATTTGGCCTATTCCGGCATACGATTTTGTAAATATTTCATTGAGTAAAACCACCGATGTTTGCATCTCTGTTAGTAATATTCTTGGAAATACAATTTATCAGAACCGTTTTACAACAGCTACTATTCCAAAAATAGATGTATCCTCTTGGCCTTGTGGTATGTATTTTTTCAAAATTCAAAAGGATGGTAAATCATTCATCACCAAAGTTGAGAAGAAATAAATGAATGAAAACAATTTCATCCAAAATTGGCATGAATGAAAGCATTCGTTGTAATATGCTTTCTCTGCTTGTTCATTGCTACCCGAGCGCAAGACTTAAGTGACTCTATTGAAACCGTTACCATATTTGCTATACAACGCATTCATACGGCTGGTTTGTCAATAAGTACAATCGATTCAACGGTGCTTAAACGCAATCCTGAATCCTCTTTGGCGGAAATAATTCAATCATCAAGCCCCGTATTTATTAAGAATTACGGACGTGGAGCTCTTGCTACTGCTGCTTTTAGAGGTACTGCTGCGTCGCATACGCGTGTGAGTTGGAATGGCATTTTACTGAATTCTCCAATGCTCGGTCAAACCGATTTTTCTCAAATTCCTGCCGTTTTTATTGATAGAGCGGATATTCTTTATGGCGGCTCATCACTTGCTGAAGGAAGCGGTGCATTAGGCGGTGCAGTCTGTCTTTCAACGTCTCCTATATATGAGCAAGGACTAAGGTCTTCCATAAATTTTGAATATGGGAGTTTTGGAACGTATGGCGCATCGGGTTCTTTTCACGCGGGTAGTAAACGAGTTCAATTTGTAACGCGTTTTGTGCTAAGCACTTCTGAAAATGACTTTAGATATTACAATACGGCTGTTTTGCCTTATGCTTATGATAATCAGAAGAATGCTTCCTATAATCAGAAGGCCATATTACAAGAATGGTATTATCGCCCATCGGCTCGAACAATTATAAGTGCAAAAATATGGGTTCAAAACGATTATAGGCAGCTTTCAAAACTCATGTCTTTTGAGGGAAGTGATACCAAAGAAGAACAATCGAATCAGTTTATACGTTCTATTATTCATGCTTCTCATCGTATAAGCTCAAATTGCCTAATTAACTTGCGAAGCGCATTTGTTGTATCTAAAATAAATTATCTTCGGGAGTCGGAAGTGTTTGATTATGTGAATAATGACTCAAGAAGTGCCGAGGAGGGAAGTTTTAATCGTTTAAGTATTGAAAAAGGGCTAAAAAAATACTTTTTCTGGGTAAGTGGGGTAGATTTTAATCATGAAATAGTGCGAACATTTGATTATTCGCCATCCATCAATTTAGGATATAATACGTCTCGAAATAATTTGGCAGCCTTTACCCGATTGAGTGCAAAATGGTCAAAATCGTCCTTTATTTTTCAATTACGAGAGGATGTGTACGATAATACTTGGGTACCACTCATACCGTCCATTTCTGGAGCATACGACTTGCTGAGAGATAAGCGTTTATCTATCAATAGTACCTTAGCACGTAATTATCATCAAGCTTCGTTAAACGATTTGTATTGGATACCGGGAGGAAACCCCAATTTAAAGCCTGAAGAGGGCTATTCTGCTGATTTAGGATTAAGCTCCTTTTTAAAAGCCGATAGCTTTCAGTTACGCACTAGACTTACGGCATATATCTCACATATAATTAATTGGATTATTTGGCAGCCTACCACTGCTCGCTACTGGGAACCTGTAAATCTTTGGGAAGTATTAAGTCGTGGGGGTGAATTTGAAATTAAAACAAACTATAACATGCGAAATGCAAGTTTTACCATTTTGGGCAACTATGCTTTTACACGCGCAACAAATTTGAATGGTTTGTTACTTGCCGATTCAAATAGAAACCATCAGTTAATTTATATGCCAATTCATAAATACAACATTCGAATACTTGGTTCATTTAAAAAATGGAGTGGGGGATGGCTCGTGCAATATATTGGTAAACGTTACACAACGCCAGATAGCGAAGCTAGTTCTTATGAAATTGTACTTAATCCACATTATATAAATGATGTCTTTTTGGCAAGACAATTCAGTATATACAAGCTCCATTTGAGCCTACAAATAAAAGTTTACAATCTTTTTAATATTAATTATCAAGCAATATTATTTAGAGCCATGCCCGGACGATATTTTTCAGTTATGCTTAATTTAAAATTTTAATGAATGCTGCAAAGTAGCTTAATAATTGAGAATAAAATATTAGAAACGATAGTGAAATAAATTAACAAACGCCATTTTAACGCAACGTCCCCGAAGGGGGCGAATAAAAAAGTGTAAAAAATAACAGATAAAATAACATGATTTTATTTATCATTAAAAGTAATAAAGCCCCATTAATCATAGCATTACTTCATGCCATTCTCATTATTTCATGCACTCAAAAAGACCCGTTTGAAATAATTGGTATTAAAAAAGATGTTGAGAAACTAACCGAAAAGGGCGTATTTATTGTGAATGAAGGAAACTTCATGTTTAGTAATTCAAGCATCACCTATTATGACCCTCAAACAAAAAAAACACAGGCTGATATATTTTTTCCCGTTAATGGTGCTCCTCTTGGCGATGTAGCGCATTCTATGACCATTGTTGGTAATAGAGCATATATTACGGTCAATAATTCGGGTAAAGTATATGTTATAAATCCATTTACTTTTGAGTATATTGGCAAAATAACAGACCTTACATCGCCGCGTTATGTTTATATCATTAACGACCAAAAAGGCTATATCAGTGACTTATATGCATCTGAAATTACCGTTTTTAATCCGCAAACACTTTCTGTAACCGCTAAAATTAATATTCGCAATTCCGTACAGTCTGCATTACAACACACAAGTGAATGCTTTGTGGCCTTTGATAAATTTGTTTTTGTAAACAGTTGGTCCTTCGACAATACGATTTTATGTATTCATACCGAAACCGATGTGTTAACTGATACCATTGATGTTAACAAGCAACCATTAAGTATGGTGCTTGATAAAAACAATAAACTTTGGGTACTCTGCGATGGCGGTTTTGCAGGTAGTTCCTTTGGCAATGAAGCACCCTCTTTAGTTAGAATTGATGCACAAACTAAGCAAATTGATTTTTTAATTAATTTTTCTTCCACTAATGATTTGCCTAGTGATCTGGTGCTAAACTACACTAATGATACCCTTTTATTTTTAAATAGGGATGTATTTAGAATGTCTGTCAATGATAACGTAATACCCACAACACCTTTTATTAAAAGTGATGGACGCACCCTTTATGCCATCGCTATTGATAATGAAACCAACGAAATATATCTCAGCGATGCGGTGGACTATGTTCATACCGGAAAAGTATATCGTTATTCAAAATCAGGGGTATTAATACATTCGTTTGATGCAGGCATTAATCCAGGGTTTATTTGTTTCAGAAATAGTCAGTTAAGCCCTGTTAAATCTCAATAATGCAGATGATAAATACTTGCTGTAATTAAGTGTGAAATCATTGAATATTCAATGAAGTGAGCTAATTAAGAAACAATTCCACCGATTTGGATTTTATCATCATTAAATCAAAAATATGTTAGCCATGACAAAGAAGATGGATCCCAAATCTTTAATTTACACTGCGATTGATATCAATACAATGAAATTTATACAATTAAAGGAATTAGCTTATAATTGTGTGGGCTAGTTAATATTGTTTTTAATTTTTATTGTTGAGAGCTAATTTTAGTCTTCAATTTTGACCTAAAAAATTCCAAAAAAAACATATATTGCCACAAAATTAATATTTCCTATGTCTATTCAACACCGCAGAATACCTATATTACCTAAGCGCCAACGTGTCAGTCCCATTGCAGGGCATATTAGTCGTTCATATCCTGTAGGCCGACAGAGCTTTTCACGCGTTTGCCAAGGGGAGGTTTTGAGTTTAACCATTACAACAGAATTGCCTATTCCTGAAAATATTGAGGCAAAACTAGTAACAACTATAAATTCGAGCGATGGTGATAAATGGAATATAGTGGCTTTTAGTCGTATAGATGCACGTACACTTATTTGTAATGTAAGACCGAAACATTCTGGTTTACATTCGTTCCGGGCCGAATTTTCATTAGATCAGGGTGCATCCTGGTTACAAGATATTGTACCTGATGCTTGGGTTTTAATAGACCCTTCTCAAGTGGATGGACTTAGAATGTACACTATGATTCCTGTTGTTTCAGGTACTGTGGCCGATTGGAAAGCCGATCTCAAACGCATTTACAACATGGGCTTCAACGCCATTCATTTGTTACCTATCACAGCCTTAGATACTTCTGAAAGTCCATACTCAGCAAAAGATTTCTTTGATATCGATTCTGCATATTTAGTAGAACAATCACCTATGGATGGCTTGACTCAATTAGGAGAATATGTTGAAGAGGCAAAAGCGCTAGGTATTCGACTCTGCTTTGATTTGGTACTAAACCATGTGGGTGTAAATAGTAATATGGCTCAGGAAGCGCCTGATTGGATTATTTCGAATCCTCAACAACCAGACGGTTTTCAACGAGCTAGATATTGGTCTAGCGAAGGATGGTGTATTTGGGAAGACCTAATTCTAATAAATTACGAACATCCATCAGATGCCATTCGTGCTGAAATATGGTCGTATATGACTGATTATGCTTTATTCTGGGCCAAATACGCTAACGATACAGGAGGCTTTGTTCGTTTTGATAATTTACATAGTAGTAATCCTGATTTTGTTCAATCACTAACCAAAGCCTTACATTCAGTGTATCCAAATGTTGGTATTCTAGCCGAATATTTTACTGATGAAACCACCTTGTTGCATACTGGACCCAAGTGGGGATTAAATCTAAATTTAGCAACACCATGGAACTTTAAATTTGTGCCGCAACTTCGTGAATATTTAAAATATATACATCGTGTTTCAAAACACATCCGATATTTCATGCCTATCACTTCACATGATGCAGGTACTGCAGAGCAAGAATTTGGAAGTACGAATTCTACCATTCCTCGATATATCGCCGCAGCATTGCTAGGCACAGGGGCAACTGGAATTTTACAAGGGATTGAATATGCCTTCGTTGACCAAATAAAATTTATTGGCAGAAGAGATAAAATGGTATTTCCTCAGGAGGCTATTTATGGTTTATTTATTGGCAAAGTAAACGCTATTTTGAATGATTACTCCGCTTTCAGACGTGGCGAGAACTGTATCTTTGTTGACAATGGCCATGATGCAATTATAGCTGCATATCGCGAAGATACTGGTGTTGATTCGTTGGGGTTTTTAGTCGTTTGTAATTTTGATATCTATACCCCTCGTGATATTTTTATTGATCTTAACACCCTAATTACAGCTGATGGCCCATTTCAATGTGTCGAATTATTAAGTGGTAAAATGCAAACATATCATGAAAAGAAAATAGAACTATCGCTGCCATCATGCTCTGCTCAAGTGTTGCGGTTTATTTGTAAATAGGGTATTTTGAATTTATTTTTAGCTCGGGTGCAATGGCAGTATTGATTATGTTAAATTAAGAGATGGTATAAAATGCTGAGAGATTTTGAATTCAGAAATCCCAAATTACTTTCCGATACAGAACTTAGAAAATATTGCTCCCAATATCTCATCATTGGTAATAGCCCCCGTTATCTCACCAATGTAGTGAAGTACTTGACGAATATCTTGAGCCAAAAAATCGCCCGATAACTTTTGTTGCATGCCCTCCAATACTTTCTCTAATGCTTCTGAAGATCTTGTTAATGCTTCAAAGTGCCTGCTATTGGTAATGATTACATCGCTGTTTTCCCATTGCTCAGCATGTATGATGGCGAGTAATCGTGTTTCTAATTGATCAATATGAATGCCATTTTTAGCCGAAATGAGTAGCATGTTTTCACGCCCATGTATTCCATTAAAATCAATTATTCCAAATTTAGTTTGGAGCTCAATTTCGTTGAACTGATCGGTTTTGTTAATGAGTAGAACAAGGTGCTGATGCGATTCAAGATGACTACGAATCGCATTTACCATCATGTTTATCTCGGATAAACAATCCTCAGCATCTACCATTAATAAAATAATGGATGCTTTATGAATTTTTTCAAAACTCCGTTCAATACCAAGTATCTCAATACTGTCATTCGTTTCGCGAATACCAGCAGTATCAATAAATCGAAATGCTATGCCATGAATGATTGCAATGTCTTCAATGGAATCACGCGTTGTTCCAGGAATTTCAGATACAATGGCTCGTTCTTCTTGCAATAAATAATTTAATAAGGTGGATTTACCTGTATTGGGTTTCCCAATTATGGCTGTTGGAATACCATGTTTAATAGCATTCCCAAGGCTAAAGCTGTTTTTTAATCGTTGTACTTCTGTGTAAATTTCTTCAACTAAAAGTTTTAGTTTTCCTCTATCGGCAAATTCAACATCTTCTTCTGAAAAATCAAGCTCCAATTCCACCAACGATATAAACTGAACTAACATATTACGCAAGGCATGTAGTTTATTGCTTATTCCTCCTTTTAGCTGATTTAATGCTGTTCTATGTGCAGCCGAACTTTGTGAGGATATTAAATCGGCAATTCCTTCGGCTTGCGATAAATCTATTTTGTGATTCAAAAAAGCCCGCATGGTAAATTCACCTGCCTGTGCAGCTACGGCACCTTTTTGTATCAGAAGTTGAATTATTGCATGTTGAATATATATCGAACCATGACAAGCAATTTCAATAACATTTTCGCCAGTGTAGGAGTGGGGTGCTCTAAATAGCGATAGTAGTACTTCATCAATATTTTCTTTGTCTGAAAAGATATTGCCGAGTATAGTTTTTCCGGATTCTTGCTCTGTTAACTTTTTTTTATTGGCTGCAACAAATAATGTTTCACAAATATCTATAGCTTTCTCACCACTAACGCGAATTAATGCAACAGCGCCTTGTCCGGGAGCTGTTGAGATTGCACATATTGTTGAAGATTGGTTCAATTTAATTATTTAGGAAAATTAAAATAATTCTTCGCATTGTAATAGCAAATGTTTTCTACCATCTTTCCTAAAACGTCCATATCGGAAGGTATTTCACCTTTCTCGACATCAATAGCAATCAGATTGCAAACAATGCGACGGAAATATTCATGACGTGGGAACGATAAAAAGCTACGTGAATCGGTAAGCATTCCTACAAAACGACTCAGCAATCCAAGCATAGATAAGCTATTTAAATGATCTATCATTCCATACTTTTGATCCAAGAACCACCATCCCGATCCCCATTGCATTTTTCCAGCAATACTTCCATCTTGGTAATTGCCAATCATGGTTGCATATAGAGCGTTGTCGCGTGGATTCAAATTGTAAATGATCGTTTTTGCCAATTTATTTTCTTTATCTAAACGGTCTAAAAAGCCTGACATGGAAGTTCCTACTTCATAATCACCAATGCTGTCAAAACCGGTATCTGGACCAAGTTTTGTGAATAGGCGACTATTGTTGTTACGCATGGCACCTAAATGGAATTGTTGCGACCAACCTTTTTGGTGATCCATTAAAGCAAATTCATACAACATTGCCGATTTAAATTTCAGAATTTCTTCTTTGGTTAAATCTTTTCCAGCGCGTACTTTAATGAAAATAGTTTTAATCTCACTGTCAGTATAGCTTTCAGCATACATAGTTTCCAATCCATGATCACTTAATCGTGCTCCATTTTCATGAAATAAATCATGTCTCTTGTTTAATGCATCCATTAATTTCGAATAATCGCTAATCTCAATGCCCGATACCATAGCGAGCTGATCAATATAGGCGTTGAATGTTGCCGGATTATCAACCATCATCGCTTTATCAGGTCTCCATGCAGGATACACTCTTGTACTAAATTTATCGGCTTTAATTTTACGATGCCACTCTAATGAATCAATAGGATCGTCGGTTGTACAGATGGTCTCTACGTTTAAGCTTGTTATAAGTTGACGTACCGAGTATTTACTTTGCAATTGACGTGAGGTCTCATCCCAAATTTCTTTTGCACTTGATGGATTTAATACTTTGTTAATACCAAATGGACTGTTTAATTCCAAATGTGTCCAATGATACAATGGATTGCGCATGGTATGCGGAACAGTTTCGGCCCATTTCTCAAATTTCTCCCAATCGCTAGCATTGCCGGTACAGAAACGTTCATCAACCCCATTGGTGCGCATGGCACGCCATTTGTAATGATCACTACTCAACCATATTTGTGCAATGTTGTCAAATTTACGATCATCAGCAATTTCCTTTACTGGAAGATGACAGTGATAATCAATAATGGGCATTTTTGCTGCATGCTCATGATACAAGCGCTGTGCAGTCTTGTTCTCAAGCATGAAATTCTCATTCATGAAATTTTCCATAGTTTTTTTTCTATTATTTTAAAATGAATTTCATTTTACCGTTTAAATCAACAGGTGAAGTTCCTTGAAATGGTATTTGACCTGTTAATGCTTTTATTAATGCATCTTGTATAGGTTTACAGGCACTGTAAGTATTGATGTAAATAGTGCTTCTCTCAAAATACTGACTGATTAAGTATGGAGTACCAAGTGAAACGATTATGACATTCTCCTTTGGCATGGCATTAATACCCCATATGGTCTGAGCCTGATCGTCATATAGCATCACAGTGCCGAGAGGTTTGTGTATTGCATAGGCAAACACGAAAATTATTTTATCATAGGCTGTGCTAATGTTTTCTTTCCAACCATCATTTTCATATAAAAGATTGTTCTTATATTCAACATTGAAACCTTGTTCTCTTAATAAATCAGCTGTCATCATTGTCGCTTTAATAGATGCATCGCCACCCTTTGTAAATGATGGTGCTACACCAACTACTAATATTTTTTTATCTCTTTCTTTAATTAAGGGTAAAATATTTTCTTTATCTCGCACCAAGGTTATGGCACGCTCACAAATGTTTTTTTGGGCTTCCTGAGCATTTGCTTTATCTTCGTCGGTGAGCTGTGTATATGGAGCATAATTTGAGTTAAATAGACCTAGTTTTTTCTTTAAGTTCCACACTCTACTAACTGCATCATTTAAACGTTCAATGGGTATAATACCTCTATTTATACGACTTACAAGTGTGTCAATCAATTCATAACTTGGCCACAATACTAAATCAACTCCTGCTAAAAATGTTTGTATTTCACATTCCAGATTAGTAGGGTACCAACCTCTGAAACCACCCATTACCATTGCATCTGAAAGAATAACTCCTTTGAAGTTCATTTCTTTTTTTAACAAATCGGTAAGTAATTCTTTTGATAATGTTGCTGGTAGATACAGTCCATCTTTTGTAGGTGTTTGATATGCAGGTAATGAAATATGTCCTGGCATTATACAATAAACGCCTGAATCAATAAGTGCTTGAAAAACTTTACCATGATATTTTTTCCAGTCTTCTTTACTCAGCGAATTACAACTGGTAAGCATGTGTTGATCTCGATAATCAACTCCATCACCTGGAAAATGTTTTATGGTTGCAGCAACTCCTCTTGATTGCATTGCCTTTATTTGTTGCGATAACAAAGCAATTGCACGATCAGGATCATCACCTGTACATCGAATACTCGCTATAGGATTTAATGGATTTAGATTGATATCAGCAACTGGATGCGCCAACATATTTACGCCTAAACTACGAGCCTGTGTAGCTATGGTCTTCCCATATTCATAAGCCAATGCAGGTGAATTGGCAGCACTCATTGCCATTAAATATGGAAGCAATGTCATCCCTGCAAAACGATCTCCAATTCCTTGTTCAAAATCTTCCATAAATAAACAGGGATACTTGCTATGCTTACGGTAATTATCAACGGATTGGTGCATTACGTCAAGCTTGTCTTTTGCTTCGGTACCGACAAGGTTTTTCCATCCAGTCCAGAATGCACTTACTGGATATTTTATAAAAAACTCTTCTAAACTGCCATTTCCAATCTTTGCGTGTTCTGCAGGATCATGAAACACTACAACTATTTGACATACTTTTTCACGTACGGTTAATGATTCCCAACCTTCATTGGTTTTAACAACTGTTTGTGAAATACCTGAAAAGGCTAATAGAAATAGGATAATTGATGAGAATAATTTCATGGCTTCAATATATTTGCATATTTAAATTTCAGGTTCTTGTTGACTCAAACAATGCCAACTACCTAGTCCCCAAATGATTTCTATGGAATCAATTCCAATTACCGGACGATCTTTAAAACATTGCGATAAAATATCAATAGCCGTTTGATCTTTATGACATTCATACGTTGGCACCATTACTCCGGCATTTGCAATGTAAAAATTGGCGTAAGATGCAGGCAGGCGTTGATATTCAAAGTCAATACGATCGGGCATTGGTAGCTCAACAATGTTCAATTGCTTGCCATTTAATAATCGCATTTTCTTTAGTAATCTTAAATTATGCTGTAATGGCTCATAGTTCGGGTCGTTCTTGTCTGTTTCAATAACGGTGACAACCGTATCTTCATTAACAAAGCGGGTAATATCATCAATATGCCCATTGGTATCGTCGCCTTCAATGCCATCGTCGAGCCAAAGTATTTGTTCTACGCCATAATAATCATAAAGGAATTGTTCTATATCGGCATGTTTAAGTTGTGGATTTCTATTCTCATGCAAGAGACAAGCGGTAGTAGTTAGAATCGTTCCTTTGCCATTAAAATCAACGGATCCGCCTTCCATTACAATACCTGGATAATAAACAGGTAGCTTCAGATAATTTGCTACATGTGTTGGAATTACGGTATCTAAGTCATGTGGGTATTTATTTCCCCATGCATTATATAGCCAATTAACAATAACTTTTTCTTTTGTTGTACGGTTAACTAAAAAGGCAGGTCCATGATCGCGACACCATGCATCATTAGTGACATTCAAGTGGAGTTTTATCTTGCTCATATCCACTCCAAAGGCAATAAGATCCTTCTTAACATGATCGCGCATGGTTTCGTTAATCACATTAATATTTACTTCTTCTCCTTTTGATAACTCTAAAATAAACTGATGATAAAAAGGAAATATGGTGTTAATCTTACCAGGCCATGAACTATCATTATGAGGATAACTCAGCCATGTAGCTCTGTGTTTCTCCCATTCAGCTGGAAAGGTAAATCCTAATTCTCTTGGTTTTTTTGTATTCATCTTATCTTTTTTACTGGCGGATCATCTTCTCATCCTTATTTTTAATCAACGAATCGCTTCGTAATCGGCTCATAAGTGTCAATCCGTCGATCACGCAAAAAGGGCCAGTGTACTCTGTAGTAATCCACTTTTTCCATTTCTAATTCGTGAACATGAATTTCTTCTTTATCATGTGAGGCTTGATATAAAAGGCTTCCGAAGGGATTAGAAACAAATGAACCACCCCAGAAAATCATGTCTCCTTCATTTCCTACTCGGTTAACGGAAACAACATAAACGCCATTTGCCACAGCATGTCCGCATTGTACCGTTTGCCAAGCATTATACTGTTCTTTATTTACTTCTTCGGTTTGGGTGTTCGACCATCCAATGGCAGTGGGGTAAAATAGAATCTCTGCGCCCATTAAACAGGTAATTCGTGCTGCTTCTGGATACCATTGATCCCAACAGATTAACACGCCCAGTTTGCCAAATTTTGTATTAAATACTTTATATCCCTCGTCGCCTGGAGTGAAATAAAATTTTTCGTAAAATCCTGGATCATCGGGTATATGTTGTTTGCGATATTTGCCGAGATAAAGCCCGTCGGTATCTAGCACAGCAGTAGTGTTGTGATATAATCCCTCAGCACGTTTCTCAAATAATGATGCAATGATAACAACACCTAGTTCAGCCGAAAGTTTACTTAAAATATCGGTCGTAGGTCCTGGAATGCTCTCTGCTAATGAAAAATTTGCATGATCTTCTACATCACAAAAATACAATGAGGTAAAAAGCTCCTGTAAACAAATAATATTTGCCCCTTTAGCAGCAGCTTCGCGAATACGTTCAATGCTTTTTTGTAAGTTCGAACGAACTTCTCTAGTGCATTGCAGCTGAACTAAACCTACTTTTATTTTACGTTTTTCCAAATTCTTTTATGTTATGTCGTAAAAATAACAAATTTACGCTAAAACCGAAATCTATATTCTAAAAATGCTTGTACCCTCATTATTAACTAATCACTCGTCACAGAATTGCGGCAGATTACTCATCACTAACCCCTATCAAAGGAATTAATCTAATGGGACCCAATAATCCTATTGGCCTAGGTTTCCACTTAGATGCATCAAAAGATTGATACTGTATGTTAACAAAATTTATATCCTCAAATTTTTTCCAGGGAATTTTATTTAAATCGAACCATCGTATACGGTTTGCGGATAGTGTACTTACTTCTATCTCTATCTGGTTTTCTTCCTTAATGATGTTTGGTTTTATAATTAATTCATAGGGTACGCACCACGCAGTACCTATTAATCGTCCATTTATGGTAACACGCGCTGTTTCTCTTACGTCACCTAAATCAATACGATAGCCATTTGTATTGATATTTCTCTTTGCTATTTTAAAGATGTTTTTATAACTAATTCTACCATTGTAATATTTATATAAGCTATCTCCTTTTATACTACATAAGTCTTTGAGCTGCATAATATCCGTATCGGGTGGGCATAAACTGTCTTTATCATTAAAAATAACTTGCCATGGGCCTTTTATGAAATACTCACTACATGAGGGATAGCGATATTCCCATTGTGTATCTTTTATTTTATTAGTATATGTTTGAATTATAATTGATTGCCCAGCCTCTAGTTGCATAAATACTCTTAGTTTTCCGGGCAGTTTCTCGCTGCGTGCAATTCCTTTTTGTTCTGTAAGTGGATTATAAAATTCAGCTGTATTTGTTTTACTTTCAAGTGTTATCCAACTTTCAGTAAATCGATTTTGTAGGTTGCTGATAAAATAAACCTGACCATCGGTGTTCCTTTTTCTAATAAATTGAAGTCCTCTTAAGGCCAGTTCTTCTTGTGGAATGTTAAGCTTTTTAAGGCTTTCGTTTATATCTCTTAATTTGGTTTTTACAATTTTTTTATTCAAAATTCGTAAACTGTCTTCTTTTACTTTGTAGTTTAAAAGTCCAGGAACCTTTTGTGGTAAAGCATCAATGAAAAGTATGGCTGCTCCCAATTCCTTCAATTTTTGGAATTGTTGCATTGTTTGTAGTGGCATGTATTTGCTTGCAGGAACTAAAATGGCTTTATACATTCCTCCTGGTGCTTGTATTAAACCTTTTTTTATACTAATTATGTTGTTTAGCTGTTGGTCTGAAATATAATCCCATGTGTAACCATTCATGTTGAGTAGGCTAACAAGTTTACCACAGCTGCTCTCAAGCAACCATTGTTGAGGATGGTGTACATCGAGTTGAATTGGCTGAATGCCTGAAGCACTATTTAATATATCGTGATATGGGAAATAGATTAATAAATCATTATCAGGATAGGCTTTCTGCAATATAGTCTGGCAATTGGATATATATCGATTTAAAAAGGGTAGCTCACGTGAAAAATGAGAGGTCTGTCCAAAATTAGTTGAAGCATAAAAAAGTCTTCCTGGCCAAGCTTCACGTGTTTCGCTATAAGTACTGCCATGATAAAAAATGTGGTTTATGCCATTTATAAAAAGTTCATCTATCTGTGGTTTTATTTGTGCTAAGCTCACATTAAAATGTTCGGCCAACCAAGTACCCGTTTCGGAACTCACCAATTTTTTTTCATTAAAATTTGCCGCTGACGAGGCAAATTTCATTACTAAAGGCTCTGGTTTCCATGATTTTTCAATGGGGTAAGTGCTATCATATCGTACTCCAGGAATTTTAAAACGGCTTGATCCAAAACATTCGGTTTCAGGATAGTCGGAATTAGCATATAAATCAAGAATATTTGCAGGTGATCCGTGTGCTTGGTAGCGGGTTTGAATGCCTAGCATATGTGCGTAATTACTCCATGTTTGAGCAAAATTTTCTTCTAATAAAGTACCAAGGGTAAGTCGGAGATCGTATGAAAAACGTATTGCAGAGTCAAAGGCTGTTTGCTGAATGAGAAGATAGCATTTTTCGTTAAATGAATATCCTATTCGCTCAATAAATGCTTGCTCAAAGCCATGTGACCAATTGGCGTTAAAAACTTCGTAAGAATCGTTGTATAAACATCGAAAAGGGAGACTATCATTTTTTATTTTTAAAAAAAGACTATCGAAGCGTTTTAAGTAGAATTGTACAGATTCCTTATTAAAGTGATCAAGAACCAGACCAATACCTCCTGGTGCTGCTCTTTTTACTTGCTGATATGTTGGCTCTGAACGTAATATATGTAATGTGATTTTACCTTGTGGGGCTTTCCATTTTAGTTTTCCGTTTATTACATATTGACTTATATTTATGAGCTTTCTCTTTTTATTTTCGGCAAAAACCTGAACAATTTCAATGTCGGGAGTATTCCTCAGAAGATCAATATTTATAAGTTTTACACCTGTAATTTCTTTTGTTTCAATAACTAATTTTCGCGATGCGTTTTTTGCTTCTATGCCCGCACCTCCATAAGGCCAGCCAGTCCCACCACTTAGGTCAACCGCCATATTTAAGCGACGTGCTTCTTTTAACGTGTATATAAATAAATCATTCCATTTGCTGCTGAGAAAATCAATCTGCACTGTATCGTTTTGTACGCCGTATATTGGGATGATGTGTACACCACCAATCCCACTGCTGTGAAAATATTCAAGATTCTGAGTAATTCCCTCAGGTGTTACGGAGCTACCCATCCACCACCAATAGATCCATGGTTTTGACTCAATACTTGCTTCTGATACTTCTGGTTCACCGTTTGTAATATCCTTACAAGCTATTAACAGTGTGAAAAGCAAAAGAAAAATCCAATTAATTTTAAAAAAGTTCATTCGTGTATTTATATCAAAGGTCAAATAAATCGGGGCGTAAACGCTTTGTTTTATCAATGGCTTGTTCCATTTTCCATTCATCAATGAGTCGGTCGTTTCCTGAAAGCAATATGTCAGGTACTTTCCAACCCTTGTATTCAGCGGGCCTTGTGTACACTGGGGGGGATAATAAATTATCTTGAAAGGAATCGGTGAGAGCTGATGTTTCATCAGACATTGCACCTGGTATGAGCCTTACAATGCAATCTACTACTACTGCGGCAGGTAATTCGCCACCCGATAAAACATAATCGCCAATAGATATTTCATGGGTAATAAGATGATCACGTACGCGCTGATCAACGCCTTTGTAATGGCCACATAGTATTATGATGTTATTTAATGTAGAAAGATGATTGGCTGTTTTTTGATTAAATAAATGGCCGTCAGGTGTCATAAAAATGATCGCATCATAGATTCTCTCAGCTTTTAATGTTTCAATAGCACGGTCAATGGGTTCGCACTTCATTACCATACCAGCATCGCCACTAAAAACATAATCATCCACTTTACGGTGTTTATCGGTTGTAAAGTCGCGAATATTATGAATAAAAATTTCAGCTATTTTATTTTGCTGCGCCCGTTTTAAAATAGAGTGGGAGAAGGGGCTTTCAAGAAGCTCAGGTACTACAGTTAAAATGTCGATGCGCATGATTGCATAAAGCTATATAGTGTTCTTTAAAAATCGGGTCTCCCACTGCCTTGTGAGCAGCGGGAGATAAAAACGTAAGCATATAAGCCGGATTCTGTGAACCAAACTTGCGTTTGGAACCTCTACCATTTATCTGGTCCCACTGTCACCAATGGGTTCTAGCGGCCTACCCCTCCCGTTTTACGGTACAAACCGGTGTATGAGCGGACCACTCATTCTCCTGCAGGAGATACGGGATATACATGGCCTTGCAACCCGCGGGCCGAACAGCTTCCTGTGTTGCCACAGAAACTGGTGAGCTCTTACCTCACCTTCTCACCCTTACCCCAACAAGTTGAGGCGGTTATTTTCTTCTCCGGTACCATGCCCTTTCAAACATCTTCCCTCTCGGAAGTGCGGCGTCCTTTGTTGTCCGGACTTTCCTCCCTGCCTTAAAGCAGAGCGATAGAACAGCTTACTAGGGCAAAGTTAGGAAAAATTGATGGAAGTAGTGAGTGAATGATCAGAATATAAGTAACCTATATTTCAGCTTGAAATATTCCATCAGATAGATTTGTGCGGTTTTGCTTTTTTAATAAAAAGGCTTTTAACTATTTAATTTTTATTTTGTATCTTTATTAATAGATTAAACCCAAAAATCGCAAATAAAAACGAGATTAGCAACTTAATTTTTTTGTAATGCCGGATAGCGTTTTTTTGGCTATATTTTGGTTAAAACGCAGTTTTATAATGACTTATAATGATATTACCCCCTTTCCCCCATGAGAGAT
>JBBRXJ010000015.1:0-46034 GCA_038248505.1 Bacteroidales bacterium | reverse complement strand
ATACCGGCGCGGTGTATAGCATTATATATGAAATTTAATCCGCCAAAAGGGGTGATGTTTTTTGAAGATTGTGTGATTATATCCATGGATAGTTTATTTGCTGTTGCTGTTGCAAATAGCACCTTTTAGGTGATACTGTCAAAGACATAACTAATTTATTTATAATTAATTATAATGTTTTTTTGTTTTGTCTGCGACTTCTGGGTTAGTATAAATTTCATGTTAATTTCATGCAAAATATGGATTTGAGCGTTTGAAATCAAAATGTTTGACCAACAATGCTTTGTCATGTGATTTTATACTCGTAATTTAGCCTCCCAATAAAGATTAAACCTCATGAACAAAAACATTCTAAAAATCGCCCTTTTATTAGCTAGTATTGTTGTTATTCATCAAAGATCAATGGCCGCATGCACCTTTGATAGTTACATAAACTTTAACATCAGCTCAAAGCAAGTTTGTCCGGGTCAGACCTTTAGTGTTTCGGCCTACTATTATGATGCAGCCTCTTATCAAATCAGCCTCAATGGCCAAAGCTATTCACAATCATGGGTAAGTACTTTAACATTGTCTGCAAAAGGGAAATATCCCTTAACGCTAAAAATCACCAATAGTTGCGGAAAGGATACTACATTGCGAGATACCGTTGAAGTGCGCGATGATATTAGCTATCAAGAAAGTTATCCTAGCACCTATGTCTTTGACAACATAAGCTGCCCTAATGAAGATGTTGGCATGCAGGTTTTCCATAATGGAACCATTACCTATTATTGGTCCTTTGGCGATGGTACTACAGGCGATAATAATTATCATCAAACTCATAAATATGCCACCACTGGCAGGAAAATCATTTCGGTTAAATTAACAAACCGATGTGGATCTGATACTACACTTTACGATTCCACCATAATTAATGGGAATTTGCCAATGAAGGTATCCTATGCTCAACCCATCCAAAAGAGCCTAGAAGAAGCATGCACAGGTGATAAAGTTACTTTACATACCCCTGTAAATGCCAAAACTTATAAGTGGGATATGGGTGATGGGGTTACAACTTACAACTCGAATAGTATTGACGACTATAAATACCAAAATACGGGCATTCATCCTGTAAAACTCACACTAACCAATGGATGCAACAGAGATACCATTTTACATGATACAATACACGTTTTAAATAATATTCGCTTCTCAAACGTTTACTATGACATAAGTCCCAAAATTACTTGTCCTGACGAACTCATAAATTTATCCACGAATATTGTTGCAAAGAAATATTTATGGAATTTAGGAAATGGTGTTACATCAACAGAAAAATACACCAATACGAAATATAATAGCGTAAAAAAACACCCCATTAGTTTAAAACTCACCAACAACTGCAATATTGACACAACGGTATATGATACTGTAGCAATCGTAAATAATTTAAGATTTGAAAGTCCAATTGATTTTTATATTCCAAAGAAAATAGGATGCCCCGGCGAATCATTCTATTTTTCATCAAGTACAAGTTCCACATCCTATACATGGTCATTTGGTGATGGCACAAAGTCATACGGTAACTATACCGATCACGCATTCGCCACAGCTGGAAAATACACTATTTCACTTCGACTTGTTAACGGGTGTGGTCATGACACAACAGTATATGATACCATATACATCAAAAGCAATCTTCATTTAAACGGGAGCTTTTATTTTCATGTGGACAAAAAAACGGCATGCCCGGGTGAAGAAATATACTTTAGTTGCTTCAGTTCAACAGTTAGGGCTTTCAAGTGGACGCTAGAATCTGGCTTTACAAAAAATTCCTATTACATATATTATAATTTCAATACATCAGGAACAAAACCCATACAACTGACACTAACCAATTATTGCGGACTAGACACGACAATCTATGACACAATTAAAATAAAGACGAACATTCGATTCCCCGCAAACACGCAAATTATTTATCCCCAAACGCCTAAATGCAGCAATGAAGAACTTTATTTCAGAGCATATAATAATTATGTTAAAACAGCTACATGGAACTTTGGTGATGGCACGAGTGAAGTTGGGAGAATTGCATCTAAAACATATACATCAGTTGGAAATTATAAAATGACGGCCAAAGTCACCAACTTCTGCAACATTGACACAATAATTACAGACACCATTAGGATCAAGAATAATTTGCCTTTCTCAAATACTATAGATATCAATATTATGAAAAAAGAAGGATGTCCTGGTGATTTGTTAAGTATGTATGCATACCCCGATGCAGTAAACTATTCGTGGAATTTTGGAGATGGTTCCACCTCTACTGAATACAATACAGAACATACATATGGCAAAGAAGGTGAATATAAAGTTGTAACAACAATGACGAATGGATGTGGCCGAGACACAAGTTTATCGGATACTATTAAAATTAAGCCGAATATCAGGTATACTGGTAATATAAACTGGAATATCTACCCTAAAACAATTTGCCCTGGTGAAACGGTTAAATTTTCATGCTATCAATATGCTATTTCATACTTATGGAATTTCGGGGATAGCACCTATGCAATGCAAAAAGATCAATCAGAACATGTCTACAAAAAAGTGGGGAAGTATCCTATCTCACTAAAATTAACGAATGGATGCGGCTATGATACTACTGCTTATGACACAATAGTTGTTACTTCAGTTCTACCATTTGCAAACACATATATAAATTGGAATATAAGTTCGAATAAAGTTTGTCCAGGAGCAAAGATTGAATTTAATACTTCACAAAATGCAGTATCGTATCTATGGAATTTTGGAGATGGGAATATATCAAAACAAAATTACACCAAACATGCATATGACAAACCAGGAAAATACTTGGTATCATTAACACTTGTTAATGGTTGCGCAAACGACACAACGATTTCAGAAAACATTGAAATCAGCAATAATTTATCAATTAATCCAAATATTGATTTCTCAATTATGCCAGAGGATGTTTGTCCTGGCGATATTGTGGAATTCCGCCCCGAATATCATGATGCCACTTCATTCAATTGGAGCTATGGTGATGGTGCAACCTCAGCTGATTTTAAAGGAAGTCACGCCTATCCATTTACCGGTAAATTTAATGTGCTATTAACAGCAACTAACGGTTGCGGGCATGACACAACTATTTCAAAGAAAATTACTATTGGCAACTCTGTAGAACTAAAGAAAAGCGATATCGAATTCGGCCTCATTAATAAAACAGCATGCATAGGAGATACCGTTACTTATTTCATCTATCCACCAAACTTCCATTATTCATTAAAATTTGATGATGGTGTTACTACAACAAATTATACCATTTTTAAACAAGAAAACGGATATGAAGAAATGACAGCTTATTTGTATAAACACGCCTTTAAAACACTTGGCAATCATAAAGCTACCATTACAGTCACCAATAACTGTGGAAAATCCTTTACCGATTCCATTTTTGTAAACATTACTAATTCGAATACACTCAATGTATATTTGAGTTGGATGAATTCAAACAACATGGTTGACTCATCAATAATGATGGTGATGCAAGGAGCATCAAAATATATTTTAGATTTTGGAGATGCAAGCAAACCGGATACAACATTTGGTTCTTTTGGCGTTGCGAATCATATTTTTAAAAAAGCAGACACCTATACGCTTACATTAAAGGCATCAAACAACTGTGGACAAACCAGGACTTACACATATCCAATAAAAATTTCAAGTCCAACGAGTGGAATAAATTCAGTAAACATCGGTTACTGTAAAAACGATTCCGTTCAATATAAAGGGGGATTCTACAAAACACCACAAATTCTGTATACGCCAATTACTGCTGACAGTGCTATTATTTTAAGAGTAACCGATTACCCATCGTACAACATTACTGTTGACACCCAAATCTGTAAAGGAAGTATCATAAATATAAACGGAACATTTTATGCATCACAAGGAGTAACCGTTACCGATACGCTCTCCAGTAGGTATGGTTGTGATAGCATTGTTACCTACACGTTGAAGTATGATACTTCAGCATATAAAGAAAATATTTGTTTGGTAACCATTAATCCTACCACAGGAAAGAATATGGTTGTATGGGAAAGACAGCGTTATAAAAGAACTACAGGTTATACTGTATACAGAGAAAGTTCAACTTACAATATTTATGACTCTCTGGCATTTTACCCATTTGATAGTTTAAGTGTATATGTTGATAAAACATCAAAACCTGAGCAGCAACAATATCTATACAAGCTTGGTACACGTGATGTATGCGGAAACAAAACCAAAGTTTCATCACTAAGCTATCACAAAACACTATTTTTACAATATGTAAGTGCTGTAGGCGGTGTGAACTTACACTGGTATCCCTATGAAATAAATGGATCCCCTTTTAGCTTCAATAGCTATATTATTTACAGAGGAAGTGATTCTTTAGCGTTAGCACCAATCGATACCGTATCTGGCAGTTTAAATGCATACACAGATACAGACATTGGTGCTTTGTCCTCAAAAAGGTTTTACAGAATAGCTGGTGTAAAAGCCGATGCTTGTAATCCTGCAAATTTAAAATCAAACTCAGGTCCGTTTAGTCAATCTATTTCAAATTTGGAAGACAACCGACTTAAGAAGGATAATTCAATTAATGAAAATTTGGCTGAAAGCGTTGCGTTTAATATATATCCGAACCCTGCCAGTGACCTAAGTAACATTGAATACAAACTGGAAAAAGACTCGAAGATTAAATTATCTATACTAAATATTTTAGGGGTTGAAGAAACAATTCTTATAAATAGCAACCAAAATAGCGGCAACTACAAATATTCATATGAAGCCTCAAAACCTGGAATTTACTTTGTAATTCTCGAAATCAACGATCAGAAAATTATTAAAGCGTTGGTTAAGACTAAGTAATTAAGACAAAAAATATATTTTCAAAAGCCTGTAAATATTTACAGGCTTTTTTTGACTCAATACCTATTCACATAGGCAAATAAAAAAGGATTGCTTTCAAAAAAACAAACCTTTAGTGACCTCGACGAGATTCGAACTCATATCTTCAGAACCGGAATCTGAAATTCTATCCATTGAACTACGAAGCCATAAAAATACTATTCCGTTTTCAATGCGTGCCGTACCTTCTCTTTTAATAATGCAATTTCTAATACTTCCATAATATCATGAACGTAATGAAATGTGAGTCCTTTAAGATACACCTTACATATTTCCTCAATATCCTTCCTATTTTCGGCTGATAAAAGAATATCCGTTATGCCAGCTCTTTTCGCTGCCAATATTTTTTCTTTTATCCCTCCAACAGGCAGCACTTTTCCACGCAAAGTTATTTCACCAGTCATTGCTAAATTACGGCGTACTTTTCTTTGTGTAAATAATGAAGCTAATGACACCACCATGGTAATACCTGCCGATGGTCCATCTTTAGGAATGGCGCCTTCTGGAACATGCACATGCACATCCCACTTCTTAAAAATATCATGATTAACTTTTAATAATTCACTGTGTGATTTCAAATACGCCATAGCTAAACTTGCCGATTCCTTCATCACATCACCTAAATTACCCGTAAGCGTTAGCTTGCCCTCGCCTTTGCTCATGCTACTCTCAATATATAAAATCTCCCCTCCTACTGCGGTCCATGCAAGCCCTGTTACAACGCCAGCATAATCATTACCTTGATACTTTTCTTTTAAATATTTCACAGGACCTAAAATATCTGTAATATCATTCTTGCTAAGTTTCTTATTGTATTTATTTTCAAGAGATATATATTTTGCAATGCGACGAACCACTTTTGCTAATGTTTTATCTAATTCGCGTACCCCCGACTCACGTGTGTAATTCTCAACAATATACTCCATTAACTCTGGCGTTAATATAAGCTGTGTGTGCTTTACGCCATGTGCTTCCAATTGTTTTGGCAATAAATGTCGTGTAGCAATATTTATTTTTTCTTCTATAATATAACCTGTTACATTTATTAATTCCATTCGATCGCGCAATGGAGGGCTAATCGTTTGAATTGTATTTGCGGTTGCAATAAACAATACGCGTGAGAGATCAAAATCCAATTCAACATAATTATCATGAAAGTTGGTGTTCTGCTCTGGGTCTAACACTTCAAGCAATGCAGATGCAGGATCGCCATGCACGCTCTGACCAATCTTATCCACCTCATCCAAAACAAATACAGGGTTCGCTGATTTTGCTTTCTTCAAACTTTGTATAATACGACCTGGCAATGCGCCAATATATGTTTTCCTATGGCCACGAATTTCAGCCTCATCGTGCACTCCGCCTAATGACATACGCACATATTTGCGATCAAGTGCACGCGCAATACTTTTACCCAACGACGTTTTACCAACACCTGGAGGCCCATAGAGACAAATAATGGGTGACTTCATATCCTTCTTTAACTTAAGTACAGCAAGGTGTTCAATGATACGATCTTTTATTTTCTCTAATCCGAAATGATCTTCATCTAAAATTTTTATGGCGCGTTTTAAATCAAAATTATCATCGGTATAATCGTTCCATGGTATATCCAATATAGTTTGCAAATAATTCAATTGAACCGAATACTCAGCCGACATAGGGTTAAGGCGTTGTAGTTTGGTCAGCTCTTTTTCAAAAGCATCAGCCACTTCTTTACTCCACTTTTTTTCTTTCCCTTTATTCCGCATCTCCTCTACCTCTTTCTCTGATGGATTTCCTCCCAACTCATTTTGAATGGTGCGTATCTGGGTTTGTAACAAGAACTCGCGTTGTTGTTGGTCTATTTCTTTACGAACTTTTACCTGAATATCATTTTTCAACTCCATCATCTGAAGCTCCCTTGATAAAAGCTCAAGCAAATGATTGGCGCGTTTTTGAAGATCATCAATCTCAAGTAACTTTTGTTTCTCCTCTACCTTAAACTCCCCATTCGATGATATAAAATTCACAAGAAATGAAGGGCTCTCAATATTTTTAAGCGCAAAGCTTGCTTCTGATGGCAAGTTTGGCGAAAGCTTAATAATTTTTAGCGCCATATCCTTCAATGAACCTACCAATGCTTTAAACTCCTTAACTTCGGTATCGGGCTTTTGTTCTGTGAGTCCTTTTGCACGAGCCATATAATATGGGTCTTCAGTAATCATTTCTACAATACGGAAACGACGCTTACCTTGTATAATAATAGTTGTGGAGCCATCAGGCATCTCCAACATTTTTACTATCTGCGCTACCGTTCCAATTCTATATAAATCAGCATCAGTTGGATTTTCAATCTCTGGATCTTTTTGTGCAAGCGTTCCAATAATCCGATCCTTTTGATAAACCTCACGTATGAGACGCAAACTTTTTTCCCTACCTACAGCAATAGGAAGAATAACACCCGGAAAAAGTACCGTATTCTTTAGAGGTAAAATGGGAAGTGCTGCTGGTATCTCAAACGTATCCGCAGTATCATCATCTTCATCAGAGATTATAGGAATAATCTCCGCATGTTCATCTATATCACTTGCCATATAGAGCGTATCAAAAAGTTTCTCTTTCACAAAAATATTTTTTAATAAATTATACTGCAACAGTATCTTCAAATCCATCCGCGCGTAAACCTCTTCTTTATCTCAAATGCAGTATTTTAATAAGATACGGATTTACACTTTGGCTCAATTCATATTCAATGTTCGTGCCAAAACTAGAAATTCCGATATTTTGCCGTTTTTTCAAATATTACTTTTAGAATTTCTTTATCAATGGCACCAAACTCAAGTTCTCGGCGTCCAAATACACGTGTAGCTACCTCATAGGCTTTATTTAAGCTAAACACTTCATATCCCAATGCACCACCCCATGAGAAAGAAGGAACAAAATTTCGCGGAAATCCAGCGCCAAAAATATTCGCACTAACTCCCACCACAGTGCCTGTATTAAACATGGTATTTATACCGCATTTTGAGTGATCTCCCATAATGAGTCCACAAAACTGCAAGCCTGTATTAACAAAGCGCTCTTTAGCATAACTCCAAACTTTTACTTCAGCATAATTATTTTTCAAATTCGAGTTATTGGTATCCGCTCCTAAATTACACCATTCGCCAATTACGGCATTTCCTAAAAAGCCATCATGTGCTTTATTTGAGTAACCGAAAATAACGCTATTATTAATTTCGCCACCCACTTTAACATGAGGCCCCAAGCTTGTAGGGCCATATATTTTTGCTGCCATTTTTACAGCCGAGTGTTCGCACATTGCAAATGGCCCACGAATAACACTTCCCTCCATTATCTCAGCATCTTGTCCAATATAAACGGGACCTGCTGTTGCGTTAATAGTAACATATTCTGCTCGTGCACTTTCTTCGAGAAAAACATTTTCAGATTTTATAATATTATTGGTCTTACTAATGGCTGCCGATTTACGACCATGAGTCAACAAATCAAAATCACGCTGAATGGCTTCTCCATTTAGTCTGAAAATATCCCAGGGATAGCGAATTTGAAGAATCTCTGACCCATACTCTTTTACGCACAAACTGCCCACATTTGACATATCAAAATCATTAATCTTACCAGCCGCCACATTGGCAGCAATAAGCAATGCCCCTTGAGCGAGTAATTCTCCTGGCAGCAAAGCCTTTATTTGCTGCACTAAAACAGAATCAGGAACGATACTCCCATTAATTAAAATATTGTTTTCTGCCGTAACAACAGGAAACTTTGCCCGAAGATAATCAACCGTTAAGCTGCTGCACGCTGCTGTTAAAAAATGTTGCCATTTCTCACGAATGGTCATTATACCGATACGAATATCGGCAACAGGTCGTGTAAAAGTTAGAGGCAATAAATCTTCCCTCGTTTGGTCGTCAAAAAGAATAAAGCTCGTATTAGTCATTTAATTGCATTTCAATGATTTAAACATTCAAATTTAAACAAAAAAAGCTCCGCTGAGCGGAGCTTTTACTAATATTTTTCAAGAAAAAACTATTCAGCTTTCTTATCAATATGTTTTTTGTAACGTGTATTGAATTTATCAACACGACCAGCGGTGTCAACCATTTTCATCTTACCAGTATAGTAAGGATGGCTCGTGCTTGAAATTTCAAGTTTTACAAGAGGGTATTCAACACCATCTTCCATCTTAATGGTTTCTCTTGAGGCACAAGTAGATTTGGTAATAAAGGTACTGCCATTTGACATGTCCTTAAAAACTACCGTTCTGTATTCTTTTGGATGAATATCGCTTCTCATTTTCTATTTTGTTTTAAATTCGGACTGCAAATGTAATACATCTGCATAAAATAAACAACCTATGTTGTACTTTTTAATTATTATTCCACAAGTTATTTATTTACAGGCTTTTTACGTGCCTTATAGCCCTCTTCGTTGGTAAATCTTTTAAATTCTATTGAATTATCAAAGATATAACGATAGGTAATATGAGTTGTAGCGTGTTTTGCGCCAATGTGTTCATAAATCTGTAAAACAGGCTTATTGTAATCACCTGTCCACGAAAGCTCTAACTCAGTAAAACCTCTGTCGGTAATGGTTTTTATTAATTTCAGGAAAATTACTGCTATAACACCTTTTTGCTGATATTCTGGCACAACACCCGACATAATTACACGGCAACGATTGGCGGTATTCTTTCGTATCTTCAAATAATACAACAATTTGAGTTTATTCCAAAGTGTTAACTTGCCATTTTTCAATTTACGCAATATAATATTCACATCCGGAACTCCAATAGCCATTCCAATAGGTCTATTTTCGGTTGTACTATAAGCAAACCAAATCAACTCCTCATCAAGTATCTCGCGTACATCATCAAATATGCGTTTAATCTCCTCTAGCTTGAGTGGTGTGTATTCTTCATGAAAGTCAGACCAAATATTATTGTAGGTCTCAACAAAATCGTTCATAAATTTATCCATCTCTGAAAATTTTAGCTGAACAAACTTATAATCAGGACGAGTTGAAAGAAATTCCGCAAACTTATATTGTCGCTCAGGCCAAGGGTCTGAAAGCTTTTTACAATACCCTAATTGTTGAAAATAGTCTTTAAAACCATAGTTTTCAAAGAGTTCTTTGTAATACGGAAAATTGTAAGGCATACCAATACCTTGTGCCTGAAAGCCTTCAACTAGTGTACCCCAATGAAAAAAATTCTCGCCAAAGTTTGAATTTCCATCCATCGCCTTTAATCCTTTAGATTGAAGCCATTCTTTAGCCGTATCAAAAAGAAGATTTGCCGCTTTTTGATCATTGACACAATCGAAGAAACCAACATTACCAGCAGTAACATAGGAATGATCTTTCTTGCGATCATCATAGAAAGCAGCTATGCGACCAATTAATTTTCCTTGATCATCCTTAAGAAACCATCGTTCAGCCTCGCCATGTTTATAGCAATCATTCTTTTCAGGATCAAATATTTTATTAACCTCAACATCTAAAAGACAGGTCCAATTAGGATCGTTCTTATAAAGAATTTTTGGCACTTCTAAAAAGGCCTCTCTCGATGCATGATCAATAACTGGATTTATTTTCATAGGGCTGATTTTACAATGTATAAATAAACTTAGTTTCTATTTGAAAGTTTACCGAGCAACTTAAGAAACTCAATATATAACCAGATAAGTGTTACCATAAGGCCAAAAGCACCATACCACTCCATATATTTGGGAGCATTTGCTTGTGTACCTTGCTCAATAAAATCGAAATCAAGAATAAGATTTAGAGCTGCTACAACGATAACCACAAGGCTAATGATAATGCTTATAGGACTACTGTCGTACATAAAGTTAACACGTACTCCAAACATACTTAAAATAAAGGTAATGAAATAAACCAACGCAATACCACCTGTGGCAGCAAATACACCCAGTTTAAAATTCTCTGTTGCTCTAATAATCTTTGTTTTATATGCAAACAATAACATAATGAGCGTACCCATGGTAAGAGCAACTGCTTTTATAACAATACCTTCACCATACAAATGATTAAAAAAGGCTGAAATAGCTCCTAAGAAAAGTCCTTGAAGAACGGCATAAATAGGTGCGGTATAAGGAGACCATTCACGTTTAAAGGCCGTTACTAATGCCATTATTAAACCACCAATGGCGCCAAAAATCATCCATCCTAAAACAGCTGCCTTGCCTGTTTCTGCATCCATTTGCGAAAAATACAATCTCCAAGTAAATGAGGCACCGAGCAATACAAGTAGCGTTAAAATTCCCACCTTATTGATGGTACCGTTCAATGTCATAGTTTCTTCACCCGCAACAGAATTGTAGCGTGTAAATGTGTTTGCACCCAATGTAGGGTTTGATGAGCGATTAAACATAATGTTCGTTTTTAATATTAAACAATACAAAGATAGTGTTATTTTGATCTTCTCTGCCAATGTTTTCAAATTTGGTGCCAAAAGAATTATCTTAAATTACATGGCTTACTAGCTTATTTTATAAAATAATTATATAAAAAACAATGCTGAGAAAATGAATGTAGGGCTTAGCTAGCAACACAATTCTAAAAAATCATCGCAAAATATCACAAAATTTAAGTAGGTTTGTTAATAACCAATTATTATGCATCATGTATAAGCTCATTATCCTATTTTTCTTGCTCTTACTATCTATTTCACATAGCATATTCGCACAAGATCCTCCAAAGAAACAAGAAATGCCTCTCTCGCGCATACTTTTTATTTTTGATGCATCACTCAGTATGGAGGGTACATGGGGCCAAAATAAAAAAATGACTATCGCACGTAACACATTAATTCGCATTGTAGATAGTCTTGAGCGAATACCAAATGTTCTAATGGCTCTTCGTGTATATGGTCATCAAAGTCCAGTGCCTCCACAAGATTGCAATGATACCCGATTAGAAGTAGCCTTTAGTGCGGGGAATGCTTCTGCTATAAGACAAAAATTGCGTTATATTAACCCAACAGGAACAACCCCATTAGCACATTCATTAGAGGTTTGCGCTAAAGATTTTCCAAAAACCTGCGATGATTGCCGAAATATTGTTATTCTTATTACTGATGGACTTGAAGAATGTGGCGGTGACCCTTGTGCTGTGGCTGCTGAATTACAAAAAATAGGAATCATATTACGACCCTTTGTAATTGGCATTGGCATTGATCCTAATTTTGAAAAATCATTCAGTTGTATTGGGCATTTTTATAATGCAACCGATGAAGAACAATTCTCTGAAGTGCTCAGTGTCGTAATAACACAGGCTTTAAACTCCACCACCGCTCAAGTTAATTTACTTGATGAGTATGGAAAACCAACGGAGACAGATGTTAACATGACCTTCTATGATGTTCTCTCTGGAAAAATGAAATTTAATTTTATTCATACTATAAATTATAGAGGATTTCCGGATACAATTGTCTTAGACCCTTTACTCAAATACCAGCTAAAAGTTCATACCCTACCTCCTGTAACTGTAAACGATATTCAAGTGGTTCCAGGCAAACATACCCTTATCTCAGCAGATGTACCTCAAGGATATTTACTAGTTAAAACCATTGAAGGAACACAATATAGAGGCTTAAAATATTCGGTAAGTCAAACAGGCAAGAACGAAACATTGAACTTTCAAACAATAAACGAAACTGAAAAATACATTACCGGATTTTATGATCTCGAAATCCCTGTACTTCCACCTATTGTATTAAAAAAAGTAATTGTAAAACAAAGTTCTACAACAACAGTTGAAATTCCACGCCCAGGCATCGTAAATTTGGTATTATCATCACCAGGAGTAGGCAGCATCTATCAGCGTAATGAAAATGATTTGAAATGGATATACAATTTAAAAGTAGATGTTAAAAACGAATCCATTATTTTACAACCAGGTAAATACCTATTTGTTTATAGACCTATTAATGCAAAACAAACCTACTATAGCGTAACAAAAAATATTGAAATAAAATCAGGAAGTGTTGTTAACTTAAATTTTAAATAAAAGAAGATGATTTTTTTACTCAATATTTGTCGCAACTTTAATTAAGATTCGACTTACTTGCCACGAATCACTACGACGCAGCGAATCACTTATCACTTATCATTAAACCAATGCCCTAATTTAGTATCTAAGGAATAAGATGAAGAATGAAGGTCTCAATATAATAAAGATATACAAGGAGGGAAATAAACACTACGCCTTCAATCTTATGGTGAAAGAATATGGTCCACGACTGTATCAGCATATTCGTCGTATGCTTATTATTCATGAAGATACGGATGATATCTTACAAAACACCTATCTTAAAGCATGGCGTCATTTAGATTCATTTCGAGAAGAATCAGAACTTTACACATGGCTTTACCGAGTTGCTACGAATGAAGTACTCAGCTTTTTAAAACAAAAGAAACGACGATTCATGCTACCTATTGTGAATGTTGAACGAGATCTTGAAAATAAATTACTCGCCGATGAAAATATTAACGGGGATGAAATACAACTTAATCTTCAAAAAGCCATTTTAAGCCTTCCAGAAAAGCAACGCATTGTATTTAATATGCGTTATTATGAGGATTTAAGCTACAAAGAAATATCGGAAATACTGGGCACTACAGAAGGAGGTTTAAAAGCATCCTACCATCATGCAGCAAAAAAAATAGAAGAATTTATTCTTAACATTAAACCTTTATAAACTTATTCACTCTAAGTAATATATGCAGGGATACAAAAACATATTGCCTATACCAAATAAACATTTATTTGAAGCTCCTAAAGGGTATTTTGATACCTTTTCTGAACGGATTATACATTCAAAGCTAAAATTAATTTACATAACAAATAGCCTAAAATTAAAACTTGCTTATAGTTTCTCTATTATTATTATCGCTACATCCATTATTTATGCTTTTAAATATTCAAAACAAATAAAAACAGAAAATGAATATGCCATATATTTAACGAACAGCATATACTCAATTGACGAAGCTGAAATGATAGATGATGTTTTGGCTGAATATAATTTAGAAGAAAAACAGATATCAGAAAATGACGCCGAACAACTTCTAATTGATGAAAATATTGAAATAAACACATTAGTTGATAACTATTAAACTAAAGAAAATGAAAACAAAAAGCGCAACAATAAAAAAATCGTTTGAAAATATATCTATACAAGGTCGAAATAGAATTTTTAATCTGCTACAAAATAATAAAATTTTCTATTTCACATTCATACTTTGGTCCATTGCAATTATTTCTTCAGCTCAGCCAAGTAGCTCCTCAAATAGTACTAGACAAGGTCAAAAAAACGGATCCGGAAAAAACGCTGCTGATTGCCAAAAGAGAGATCAAATACGTGCTGAGAAAATTGCCTTCATTACTCAAGAATTATCGCTAACAGAAACTGAAGCGCAAAAGTTCTGGCCAGTTTATAATGAATACAACGAAAAAAACAGAGGTGTACAAAAAGAAAGACATCTACTCATGCGCAATTTCAAAGAGAAAAGCGCAAGTATGAGTACTCATGAATTAGACCAATTAGGTGATAGTTATATTGCACTGGACAAAAAGGAGATTGCTATTCGAGAAGAATTTTATATACGATTTAAAACCGTTTTGCCCATACAAAAATTAATGAAACTATATCAGGCTGAACATGATTTTAAAATAAACCTGATTCGCAAAATGAATGATTAACCAAATGTGATAAAATAATCGCTGACCGTATTTAAATTGAAAAATAAAAAGAGGCATGGTACTACCAGCCTCTTTTTATTTTTTCAATTGCCTCGTCAGTATTTATTTTTAATTGTTCTCCCGTAGTCATATTCTTTAGAGTAATCAAATTATCCCTTATCTCATCATCGCCAATAATTGCAACAAAAGGGATTTTGCGAATATCTGCATAAGCCATTTGTTTCTTCATCTTAGCTTGATCGGGATATACCTCCGTTGCAATACCTGCTTGGCGAAAAACTTGCGCTTCCTTCAAACAATATTGTTGCTCATTATCGCCAAAGTTTACAAATAAAAGTTGTGTTGAAGCTAATATTTCAGGTGGAAATAAATTTAAATGCTCCATCACATCAAAAATACGTTCGGCTCCAAATGATATGCCAACCCCTGAAATACCAGGCATTCCAAAAACGCCTGTTAAATTATCATATCTTCCGCCACCTGAAATGCTGCCTATTTGATAATCTAAAGCTTTAACTTCAAGAATGGCTCCAGTATAATAGTTTAAACCACGAGCTAATGTTAAATCTAATTCAACCTCGCATGAAACACCTGCATTATCAATAGTATTGAACAGGTATCGTACTTCTTTTATTCCCGTCAAACCAATCTTTGAGGATGCCAGATAAGCGTCAAGAAAATTCAGCTTTTCCAGAAGCGAACCATTTATCGCAAGTAATGGTTTTAATTTCATAATAGCATCACTCGTTAAACCATTCGCTTGTAATTCCTCAACAACCTTATCTACCCCTATCTTCTCTGTCTTATCAA
Source organism: Bacteroidales bacterium (assembly GCA_038248505.1). Classification (GTDB taxonomy): domain Bacteria; phylum Bacteroidota; class Bacteroidia; order Bacteroidales; family JBBRXJ01; genus JBBRXJ01. The sequence continues at coordinate 30,533 of JBBRXJ010000015.1, read as the reverse complement.
GCGCAACTGTAATAGCAGTAAACTTATCGGCTTGCCCAATAACTTCTGCTATTCCGGATAATATCTTTCGGTTATTTACTTTTATTTGTACACTGATTTTTAGTTTATTAAAAACCTCATCAATCATTTGTAATAATTCTATCTCATTAATTAAAGAATCACTACCAACAATATCAGCATCACATTGATAAAATTCACGATAACGTCCCTTTTGAGGGCGGTCTGCTCTCCATACAGGTTGCACTTGATAACGCTTAAAAGGAAGCGTAATTTCATTACGGTGCATAACAACGTAGCGAGCAAAAGGCACTGTTAAATCATATCTCAAACCTTTTTCACAAATTACCGATGCAAGCTTAATCGCATTACTCGAAATTAATTCAGATGCGTCAACACCATTCAAAAAGTCACCTGAATTTAGTATTCTGAAAAGCAGTTTATCTCCCTCATCACCATACTTACCTAGCAATGTAGAAAGATTTTCAATAGCTGGAGTTTCAATAGGAACAAATCCATGAGCACGAAACACAGATGTTATAATTGAAAAAATATAATTTCTACGAATCATCTCTGCGGGACCAAAATCACGCGTACCTTTCGGAATACTTTGTTGTTGTGCCATGAATTATTTAATGCTTAAATGCGCTTTCACTTTTTCCATAAACTCAATTACCCCTTCTTCTCCTTCCACAGGGGCCCATGGTGCAAATTTCTTATCATTCGATGCAATATATGGGCCATCTTTTAGCTCGAAAAGTACAGTGTCCTTTTCTAAAGCAATCAATGAATGATAAATACCCGCCGAAACTTCAGCTATCACAAAATCTCCTCCTGGCGTTAAAACAGAATAATCTTTTATTATTCCATTATTATCATACTCTACAAATAAAGCAACACCTTTTATAATAATAAACAATTCACGTTTATCAGGTAATTCGTGTTTATGAGGCTGTACATAGGTATCTGGCTGCAACATACTTAACATGCGTTGCATTAAATCATCAGCAAAAGAATGTATGTTGAGACTGGACCGCAATCGTTTTGAATACCTTGATGATTGCATCAAGGTATCAAAATCTTTTAAACCCCACTTCTGCACGCCTATAATAATATTAGAAAGGAATAATACTTTTACCTTTTGCTAAATTATTAAAATCAGATTTCAACAAGCCATCTGGCTTTTTACTTGAAATAAGATGATAATCAAAATAATATAATTTAGGATTATCAGCACCTATTATAACCTTGTAACAACGCGCGGTTAACTTTGTTCCTTCAGGACCCACTTTATGCATAAAAACAACATTGGGATTGCGATTTTCAATAGCATCTTGAACCTGTTCGCGTGAAACAATTTTAAAAGAATAAGGATAAATCTTTTTTATGCGTGCTTCACTATTTACACTTTTTGTAAGGTCTTCCTTGGTCACGTATAATGTTTTATCTTTAATTGAATCAATATTGTCTCTGTAATATTTAAACATATTAGAAGACATTAAATCTGGTTTTGCTGTAATGAGTTTTAAGTGTGAAATAGTTAAACGAACAATAGCGCTCAACTTATAAACATAAGAGTCTTCATCAACACCAGCATACGAGATGGGTACTGAAACCAATTCGGGCATTTGATTCACCCTCAAATAATCGCCTCCAATTAATAATTGCAAAAATCTATAATTAGCCTTGGTATTGTCCTTTTCAAAATTTACAAGGGTAACAACCAGAAAAGAATATTGTGGATCAAGTCGTTTTTTCTCAAACTCATTAAATGGGATGAACTCATATTTAGTTAAATCCCATTCTTTCTTAATAATATCTTTAATTACCATATTATACTCTCTCATTGGATTATCATCAAGGACAATGAGCGTTTTGGTTTTATAAAACTTATCAAGATCAGCCTGAGTAGGCACATACTGCCCATTGCTTTCAATTACAATGGATGCAAATAAGCTTAGAATTAATAATAAGTGTTTCATTTTAAATGAGTTTAATGTTTATTTCGCGATAATCTAGAATGCTAAAAATACATAATTATCATCAAATTAAGCCTCTTGAATATACTAAAAGCTACTTTCAATTAATATTTCTCAACTTTAGATGTGCAAAAAACTTAATTTTCCTTATATTTAACGCAATAATTAAGAAATCAACACAAACGGAACACATGTCACTAAAAGTCAAAATATCTGAATTACTAGGGTTTAATCTTTTTAGCCAAGCAGATGATTTTAATAAAAACAAGATTCTTGCTACGAATCTCATGGGAACCGTTGCTATATTTTTGCTCTCTCTATTTGGTATTTTTGCAATTATACATGATGATATAATTCGATTCGCAATTATTTTTTCAACTATATTTCTCTTACTTATCAATATTATTATTGCACGTAAAACGATGAAATGGAAATTACCTGCTCTTTCAGGGACTATTATCGTTGGTTTGCTTTTTATTTATTTGCTAATAGATGGTGGCACTGCTAATACTGGGCATTTTTGGATTATCACCTACCCAATTGTAGCTGTTTTATTGTTAGGCACTAAACGCGGCAGCATAGTTTCCATTGTAGCCATTGCTATTATTGCAGTCTTAATGTCACTTCCAGACTCATTTAGTTTAAAAATTAGCGGAGATATCGATTTTAACATTCGACTCATTATCGTTTATTTATTATGCTATACAACAAGTATTATTTATGAAATACTGAACATTGCTTCACAAAAATCATACGAAACAAAAGCACTAAACTCAGCAAATGAGAAAAAAATTAAAGAGGAGTTTATTTCTCAATTATCACATCAATTAAGAACACCATTAAATAATATCACTATGATTAGTAATATACTTAATCAAAGTGATCTTGACGCAAAACAACAGGATTTTTTAAATACCATTATTGCATCTACAAACAATTTAGTAAATGTGGTAAACAACATTGGAAAAATAACAGCTATAGAAATTTTTGATAAAGGTTACGAGAAAACTCCTTTTGACTTAATGAGTACTTTAACAAATGCGACCAATCTTTTCCGAACAGAGGATGAAAAGGTAAGTATATCTATCAGCAGCCCTGATGCTCTAAGAACCAGCTTTATTGGAGAACCCATTCGACTCAAGCAAATATTATTAAATATCTTAGAAAATATTATTCTTAATAATCAAAAGGATAATCTCGATATCAAAATTAAACTAACTCCATTTAACGACAATAAAACAAACTTAAATATTAAATTTGATATTGAAGTGAATAAATCACTATTCAATCATCCCGATAATAGTGGCGAGAAATTTTTTTATAAAAATGATGAGATAAATGACATCCAATACATTGACCTAAATATAGCAAAAAAGCTAATTGAAATAGCTGGCGATAAATTGGTTATTATATCAGAGGCTAGTAATTCTGTTTTTTCATTTGCACTACCCTTCCGAAAAACCTCAGAGACAATAAAACCCATTGACGAATCAGATTTGAAAGAGAAATTAACAATCAAAAAGCAAACAATGAAATCAATCGGTTTACATGAAGCAAACATACTTTTGGTTGAAGACAACCTTGTAAATCAGAAAATAGTAAATCTGAGCCTTAAAAAACTTGTTAAAAATATTGATATCGCTAACAACGGTAAAGAGGCTTTAGATAAATTTGCAACTACACGTTATGATCTAATTTTAATGGATGTACAGATGCCTATTATGGATGGCATTACAGCAACTAAAAAAATACGCGAAATAGAATCGAGTAGTGAATCACAAACCCCCATAATTGCAATTACTGCAAATGCTTTAGCTGGTGATAAAGAAAATTGTATTGGGGTAGGTATGAATGATTATATTAGTAAACCATTTCAAATAGAAGATTTACTTGATAAAATGAGATTTCTCCTTTCTGGTGAAGATGCTTAATTCAAACTGATTCTGAATGATACACCAAAGCCAAATTTCATACTAAAATACCTCAGCGTCCTGCTTTCATTAAAAATCAATAAATATCTAATTGGTGTACAATTAAGCAGAATTAATTTATTAAAATAGTACTTTAATAAACGTTCTCTCTAAGATTGCATTTATTTTAAAATAAAGTCTTGTTTTATCTATGGCTTTATGCCTATTACAAGGATATCATCAATTTGTTCTAAGTTTCCCTTCCAATCATTAAAACTCCTATCAATCATTTCCATTTGGTTTTTCATTGATGCTTCATGTATATTTAATAACAAATGTCGGAATCTACGTTTTTTATATTTCTTTCCAATTGGCCCACCGAATTGATCAACAAAACCATCAGAAAAAATATAGAGACAATCGTTTTCACGTAAGTCCATTTTATTATTATTATATTTAAAACGCTCTCCTCTCGCATCATTAACATTAATACCAATTGAATATCTATCTCCTTTTATCTCTATAATCTTTTTATCTCTTATAACATACACCTGAGATACAGCACCAGCAAATTCGACCGTACTATTGTTTTTATCAAAAACACATAAGGCAACATCCATACCATCTTTAATAGTTAAGCCTCCCTCATCACTGAAAATGCCAGCAAAATTATCATTCAAAATATTTAATATTTGAGCAGGTTGCTCTATACCTCTAATATTTGTGATACGGCGAAATAATTCTATCCCAATAAGAGACATAAAGGCTCCTGGAACTCCATGTCCAGTACAATCAACCGAGGCGACAAATATTTTTCCATTCGATTCATTAATCCAATAAAAATCGCCACTAACAATATTCTTTGGTCTAAAATAAACAAACGAATCTTTAAAAAGCTTTCCAAATAAATTATGTGGTGGCATCATTGCATCTTGAATGCGTTTTGCATAATTAATACTATCTGTTAAGTCTTTGTTAATAATAGCTAGTTCTTCTTTTTGTTGCGCCACTAATTTTGAAGCAGCCTCTTTATCTCTTAAGATTTTATTTGCACTTCTAAGATTTCTTGTCCAAAAATAGACCATTGAAATAAAAAATAAAATTCCAAACACATAGAAAAAATACACTGCTATTCGGCTTTTATACCAAGGCACTTTAACAACTATAATCAATTGTGAACCTTCCTCATTCCACTGTAAGTCATTATTTGAACCTTTTACCTGAAAAACATAATTACCTTCTGATAGATTTGTAAACGTAGCTGTATGATGATTACCTAAATAAATCCACTCTGAATTCTTAGATTTATCTCTCGCTAAACGATATGCATAGTTATTCTTTTCGGGATGTGTAAAATCATGTGCAGAGAAATATATTGTTACAATTTTAACGCCTGGAGGTATTTCTATTTTATCCAATTTATCAATCGCTATTCTGCGAAGGCCATCTTTACTGATAAACTCAATTGAAGTGATATTTATCTCTGGCAGATATGAATTTGAACGCATAGAATCGGGATAAAAACTATTTAAACCAGACAAACCACCAAAGAAAATCTCCCCTTCATCTGTTTTAAAACTACTACCTACTAAAAACTCATAACCCTGTAGTCCATCAACCACATCATATGGCTTAAAAACTTCTGTAAAGGGATCAAAACTTACTAAACCCTTGTTTGTGCTAATCCATAATGTTCCATGTGAATCTTGTTCAATCGAATTTATTTTATTATTAGGTAAGCCACTACGTTCAGAGTATAATCGAATATATGAAAGCTTTTTGTCTAAGCGATTCAGTCCATACGCAGTACCTATCCATAAAATACTATCTTGATCGTAAAGAGTAAAGACATGATTACTACTAATCCCATTACCAGAATACAAGCCCTTTCGCTGAAACTGCATACACATGCCCGTTCCAGGATCGTACTTTATTAAACCATTATTCGTTCCCATCCAAACAAAGCCTTCACCGTCTTGAATAATACAATTAATTTCAGTTAATGGAATAATTAAATCATTATAAAAAATTTTATATGAACTTTTCAATGATAATAATTCTCTGTTGTAAACATGCAAACCTTTATTAGTAGCTATCCATATATTTCCTTTGATATCTTCAATGAATTTATTTACTCTATTATTTCTAAAAACATTCGCATCCACCTTGGGTGATATCTGCGTTATGGTATTTTTTACTCGTGTTTCTGGATTATAAATAAATACCCCATTATCTGTACCAATCCATATCAATCCCTTACTATCGCGAAATAAAGAGTAAACATTCTCATCAGCCGAATGATTGCCATTGCTGTTATGTAATAATTCTGGCGAAACAACCGTCCCTCTTTTTCTGTCAAATATATTCAAGCCTGCTCCCCGCGTACCTAAAAAAATCAGGCCTGTTTTATCAACCAGAATTGAAGAAAAGGTATTACTTGAAAATCCCCTTGGTTCATTCCCTGCATTGCGGTAGAGATTAAATTTACTCGACTTCTTATCCACTTTTATTAAGCCTTCATAACTACAAATCCAAAGCACATGAGATCGGTCTTCATATATATCAGAAATACCTGTACACAGATATTCTCTATTGTTATTGACAAGCTTATTATAAAATGTAAAATTGTTTTCTGAACTATTAAATGAAACTAAACCATCTCGGCACCCGACCCACATCATTCCAGTCTTGTCCTGAAATATACAGCTAATATCTTTTTTGGGTTCACTATATAAAAAACGTTCAAACCGATTCTGCCCTATCATTTTATTTAAACCATTTCTGGTTCCAATCCATAAAACACCTTGCTTATCTTCAAAAATTGTTTTAACAATGTTATCTGAAATTGAAAAAGGGTCATTAACATCATTAACATAACGTTGAAAAAGCTCTAGATCTTTATTGAAATAATTTAATCCATCTTTGGTACCTACCCATACACTTCCCTTACTATCAATGAAAACTGGAAATGAAATGGCTGGATCTGAATAGGTAAATTCATCATTCAAATGATCATACGCAACAACTTTTCCGCTGTTAATATTTAAACGAATAATTCCAGTCCTCGTCTTTGCCCACAGATTTTTATCATTATCTATCGCTATTTTAAAGATTGTTTTTGATTGACTGATCGGATAATCACTGCCTAGATTATATGAAATAAAACGCGAGGTTGACCGCTCCAATCTATTTAGTCCCTCGTTGTTACCAATCCAAATATCACCATTTACCCCTTCGCAAATAGTACGTATATAATTATCTGAAATACTAAAGCTATCATCTGGATGATGCCTATAAACAACGAAATCATAACCATCAAAGCGATTTAAACCATCAACTGTACCAATCCATACAAAACCCTTGCTATCTTGAACAACGCATGTAACAAGAGTTTGAGATAAACCATTTTGAATAGTATACAAGGCACCTGCTTCAAGCGACTTACTTGAAGCACGTGTTGTCCAAATGCCAGTAATAAAGGCACAAAGCACAATAATAATGATCCTGATTCGTTTTCTAGTAATCCGCATCTTAGGGATATATGCTACTAATTTAAGTATTTTTCAGACTTTTAGTATTTAATTTACTATAAAAAACGCATAGATGGTGATGAAATAAAGCTGCCTAAGCCTAGGCTTAACCATCGCGCATCAATACGTTCGATGGTTGAAACGTCACTAGTAATAACTTCAGGCCACTCTGAGTAGGTCTCTCCTAATGCTTTAGATTTAGACATTCCATCAATAAGCAATACTTCATTATTTGAATTATTAATTATTTTAATATCTCTGGCTGGATCAATATTGCTGAGAAAATACCATGTTTTATAAAATAAATTATAGTTGCGGGCATTAGAATCAAGAAGAATAATTGCTTTTAATGATTTACAAGAATAAGCCACTTTATTAACTAACAATAGGAATCGATCCTTTGAAGTATGCGAAATCAAAAACACAACAGGAAAATCAATCTCAACAAGAGATGTGTCACACATCACATCCTCATTGCTAATAATTTCATTGAGCATTATAATATCCGACTCTAAAATCTTTTTATCAAAATAATAATGAACTGCTATATCTGCTTTTGAGCTTGCATCAATACACAATTTACCTCCAAATCCGTACTCTACAGCAGCATGATCAAGAATATCAGCAGATCCTTTACTAAAATATAAATCACGTTTGAAATTACAATTTTGTAAAATGGAACTTAACAAAGAAGTAAAATCAGTTAAAACAGTTTCGTCATCAACAACAATAAGTACTTTGTTAAATATCATCTGACCAGCACCCCATAAAGAATGCATTAATTTTTGCACCTGACCTGGATACGTCTTTTTGATTGAAACAATAGTAAGTGCATGACCTGTACCAACAGCTGGCAAAGACATACCAGTTAACTCTGGCAGCATTGTTTTCTGAATTAGAGGCAAAAAGAATGCCCCTGTTGCTTTGGCAAAATAATAATCTTCCTGTGGTGGAATACCAACAATAGTTGCTGGGTATATTGCATTTTTCCGATGCGTAATACATGTAACATGAAAAACAGGAAACAATCCAGGTAAAGAATAAAACCCGGTGTGATCTCCAAATGGCCCTTCTAAATTGAATAATTCCTCCGTATCAATATATCCTTCCAAAACAATATCTGCATCCTCTGGCACTTCAATGTCATTCGTAATACATTTTACAAGAGACACTTTTTTCTTTCGAATAAAACCTGCAAACAAATACTCATCAATATTTTCGGGGAGAGGAGCCGTTGCAGCATAGGTATATATTGGATCTCCGCCTAAAGCAACACTAATAGGCATTCTTTTATTTAGTTTTTTCCATTCATTAAAATGTGTGCCAGCACCTTTATAGGTATGCCAATGCATGCCTGTAGTATTAGATGAAAAAATTTGCATTCGATACATCCCTAAATTTCGTGTTCCATTAATCGGATTATGAGTATGCACCAATGGCAAAGTAATAAAGCGACCAGCATCCTTTGGCCAACACTGAAGCACAGGCAATATTGACAAATCAACTTTATCTAACACTATCTCTTGACAAGCTCCTCTTCCTTTTTTTACAATAGGTGCATAAGAAGCAATTTTAAAAATTGTTTTTAATGATTTTACTTTACTTCCAAAACTCTTTTTGCTTACTGTGAGAATCTCAATAATATCTATAATTTCTTGAGTGATTGAATCAAGCGACTCAATAGATAATGCAAGCCGTATGCGATTATCTGAGCCCATTTGATTAATTAAAAGAGGGAAAGAAGTACCTGTTTGATGAAAAAGTAATGCTTTGTTTTGTAATTCACTTTTACTAAAACGATCAGCAATTTCAGAAATTTCAAGCACTGGGTCAACAAAAGACCGTACGTCTATTATCTCGTCATTATTTCTAAGAGTTTCAATAAAACAACTCAATCCACTATAAGCCATACTGCAATTTTTTCATGAATAAAAACGATATCAACACAAGACACAAATTATTCAAAATAGAAAGGCTGCCTAGGCAGCCTTCCAAATATTCTTCCAACAATTATTTTTCATACCCATATATTGCTAAATCACCCAACTCTTCTTCAATACGAAGAAGCTGATTGTATTTAGCCATACGATCGGAACGACTCAATGATCCTGTTTTAATTTGTCCGCTATTTGTAGCTACTGCAATATCAGCAATAGTCGCATCTTCTGTTTCTCCTGAGCGGTGTGAGGTTACAGAAGTATAACCAGCACGATGAGCCATCTCAATTGCATTTAAAGTTTCGGTAAGCGTTCCTATCTGATTTACTTTTATGAGAATTGAATTGGCACATCCCATGTCAATTCCTTTTTTTAAATATTCAACATTAGTTACAAATAAATCGTCTCCTACCAATTGGCATTTGTGTCCAATCTTTTCAGTTAAAAGTCTCCAGCCTTCCCAATCACCTTCCGACATACCATCCTCAATTGAATCAATCGGATATTTAGTCATTAGCTCTTCAAGAAAATTGGCTTGGTCAACTGATGTTCGAATGGCTCCTTTACTGCCTTCAAACTTTGTATAATCATATTTTCCATCCTTAAAAAACTCCGATGCAGCGCAATCAAGAGCAATTGAAATCTCACCACCTTCTGACTTACGTCCTGGTATATAACCAGCAGCCTTTATTGCTTTCAAAATTGATTCTAAGGCATCTTCAGTACCATTTAAAACTGGTGCAAAGCCACCTTCGTCACCAACAGCTGTGCTTAAACCTCTCTCCTTAAGAACTTTTTTCAACGAATGAAAAACTTCGGCTCCCATACGTAATCCATCTTTAAAGGATTTAGCACCCACAGGGCGAATCATAAATTCCTGAAAAGCAATAGGCGAATCAGAATGAGATCCCCCATTAATAATATTCATCATTGGAATAGGCAATGTTCTTGCATTTATTCCTCCAATATATTTATACAACGGCATATCATGATACTGTGCTGCCGCTTTAGCAACAGCAAGCGAAACACCTAAAATTGCATTTGCTCCAAGTTTACTTTTTGTTTTTGTGCCATCGAGCTTTAGCATACACATATCAATTGCAACTTGTTCGGTACATTGCATACCAATCACTTCACGAGATATAATATCATTTACATTCTTAACGGCATTCAATACACCTTTCCCGAGATAACGACCTTTATCGCCATCACGCAGTTCAATTGCTTCATTTTCTCCAGTTGAAGCCCCGGATGGAACTGCAGCGCGACCTACAATACCACAAGCTAATGTCACATCCACTTCAATAGTTGGATTACCTCTAGAATCGAGGATTTCACGAGCATATACACTTACAATTTGTCCCATAATTATCATTTTAAGTTTATAATTCAACATATACAAAAAAAGGGATAAGCTATAAGCCTACCCCTTCAATATATTCTTCTATAACAAAGAATCAATTATTCAGCAGACTTATCCTCCACGGTCTTTGTCTCGGATGTAGTTTCTGCTTTTTTCTTTGAGCGTCTTGTTTTAACAGCTTTTGCAGCTGTACCACTCTTCGCAGCAAGTAAATTTTCATTATAATCTACCAATTCAATCAAGCACATATCCGCTGCGTCACCTTGGCGTTGTCCTGTTTTAAGTATTCGTGTATATCCACCTGGTCTAGTAGCAATTTTAGGAGATACTTCTCTGAATAATTCAGTTACAGCTTCTTTATTTGCAAGATAACTGAATACAATACGACGTGAATGTGTAGAATCGTCTTTTGATTTTGTAATAAGTGGTTCTAGGTATGCTCTCAATGCCTTAGCTTTTGCAATAGTAGTGCGAATTTTTTTATGCATAATCAATGAAGCTGACATATTTGCCAACATCGCATTCCTGTGAGGAGCCTTTCTACCTAAATGATTGAAGCCGTTAAGATGTCTCATTGTCTTAGTCTTTGTCTAATTTATATTTACTAATATCCATACCAAAATGAAGATTAAGAGTGCTTAATTTTTCTTCTAATTCGGTAAGTGATTTCTTTCCAAAATTTCTGAATTTAAGCAAATCGTTCTTGTTAAATTGAACTAATTCACCTAAGGTATTTACTTCAGCAGCTTTTAAACAGTTTAGAGCACGAACTGAAAGATCCATGTCAACTAATTTTGTTTTAAGCAATTGACGCATGTGAAGAACCTCTTCGTTAAATTCTTCGTTTTTGAATTTCTCATCATCATCTAGAGTTATCTTCTCATCAGAGAAAAGCATAAAGTGATAAATAAGAATTTTAGCTGCTTCTTTTAATGACTCCTTAGGATGTATAGAGCCATCAGTAGTAATTTCAAGAATTAATTTTTCATAATCTGTTTTCTGTTCTACACGAAAATTTTCAACTGAAAACTTTACATTTTTTATAGGAGTATAAATAGAATCAATTGGTATTAATCCTACTTCCTCTTCTAATGGTCTATTTTCATCGGCAGGAACATATCCTCTACCTTTATTAATAACCATTTGCATCTTCAGAGTAACATCACCACTAGTATGGCAAATAACAAGTTCTGGATTTAACACTTCAAATCCAGAAAGGAATTGATTCAAGTCACCAGCACTAAAAACCTCTTTGTTTTTAATAGTAACTTGTACTTTTTCGTTATCACTCCCGTCGTTTTTCTTTTTAAAACGAACCTGTTTTAGATTTAGGATTATTTCGGTAATATCTTCCTTCACTCCCTTTACTGAAGCAAATTCATGATCTACACCATCAATTTTGATGGCTGTAATAGCATATCCCTCAAGTGAAGAAATAAGAATTCTGCGTAATGCATTACCAACAGTGATACCATAGCCTGGTTCAAGCGGACGGAATTCAAATTTTCCGTATTTGCTATCTGCTTCAAGCATTAAGACCTTGTCTGGTTTTTGAAAAGCTAATATTGCCATATTCTGTGTTCCTAAGATTATTTCGAATACAATTCAACGATAAGGTGTTCCTTGATATTTTCTGGAATATCAGCACGTTCAGGAACATTAAGGAATTTACCCTCCATACGACTGCTTTCCCATTCAAGCCAGCTGTATTTTGAGTGATTAGGTGCATTTAAAGAGGTAGTGATAATCTCCATTGATTTAGAACGTTCACGAACGCCAATAACGTCACCTGGTCTAACATGATATGAAGGAATTCCAACAACCTCTCCATTTACTGTAATGTGTCTGTGTGTAACCAATTGTCTTGCGCCATTTCTAGATGGAGCAACACTCATTCTGAATACAACATTATCTAAACGAGCTTCTAGTAATTGAAGCAAAACTTCACCTGTAACCCCTTTGTTATGTGACGCTTTTTCAAAGAGATTTGAAAACTGTCTCTCCAATAAACCATATGTAAATTTGGCTTTTTGTTTCTCTTTCAACTGAACTGCATATTCAGATGTTTTCTTTCTTTTTTTATTTACGCCATGAACTCCAGGAGGATAGTTCTTCTTTTCAAAAGACTTATCTGATCCAAAAATTGGTTCTCCCAATTTTCTTGCTATTCTGGATTTGGGCCCTGTATACCTTGCCATTTGACTTTTATTAAGTGTTAATTATACTTCTTATTAAATTCTTCTCCTTTTAGGAGGTCTGCAACCATTGTGTGGAACTGGAGTTACATCCATAATCTCTGTAACCTCAATACCAGCAGCATTGATAGTACGTATAGCTGATTCACGACCTGATCCAGGACCCGTAACATAAACTTTAACCTTTCTCAAGCCTAGATCAAAAGCAACTTTTGAGCAATCCTGTGCAGCAGTTTGAGCAGCATATGGAGTGTTCTTTTTAGAACCTTTAAATCCCATCTTACCTGCAGATGACCATGAAATAACTTGTCCAGCATTATTGGTAAGCGATACAATCACGTTATTGAAAGAAGCATGAATGTGTGCCTCGCCTTCAGCTTCAACCTTAACAACTCTCTTCTTTGATGTTTGAGTCTTTTTTGCCATAAACTATTTATTATTTAGTTGCTTTCTTTTTATTTGCTACCGTCTTTCTCTTACCTTTTCTGGTACGGGCGTTATTCTTTGTCTTCTGACCACGAACGGGAAGTCCATGTTTATGACGAATACCCCTATAGCAGTTAATGTCTATTAGACGTTTAATACTCATTTGAACTTCAGAACGCAAAGAACCTTCGACCTTAAAATCATCAGTTATGATCTTACGAATTTTGGAAATTTGATCGTCATTCCAATCCTTTACTTTAATGTCTTCATTTACGCCAGCCTTCTCCAAAATTTCTTTTGCAGACGAAATACCTATACCAAAGATATAAGTGAGTCCGATAACTCCGCGTTTGTTTTTAGGTAAATCTACACCTACAATACGTGCCATAAATATCGCTTAGTTTTAAAAATTTTACAAAATCAGCCTTGACGCATTTTAAATTTTGGGTTCTTTTTGTTTATGATATAAACACGTCCCTTTCTGCGAACCACTTTGCACTCAGGACTTCTCTTTTTAACAGATGTTCTTACTTTCATCTTATTTATATTTTAAAATCTAAAAATTATTCTTCCTTTTGATAGATCGTATGGTGACATTTCAACCTTTACTTTATCACCTGGTAATATTTTTATATAATGCATTCTCATTTTCCCAGAGATATGAGCCGTAATAACATGTTTATTCTCTAGCTCCACCCTGAACATTGCATTAGATAATGCCTCAATAATAGTTCCATCTTGTTCTAATGATGGTTGTTTTGCCATACTTAATTTATTTTATTCAAAACGTTTTCAATATAATCAAAAGTTGATAGTACTCTTGCTGCTCTATCATCAACGGCAACGGCTAATTCAAAATGTGCTGATGGCATTCCATCACTCGTTCTAACTGTCCATCCATCGTTATCCTGTTTTATATTCTTTTTTCCCATGTTAATCATAGGTTCAATACAAATCACCATTCCTTTTTGCAATTTCATACCACTACCTTGTCTTCCATAATTTGGAACTTCGGGGGGCTCATGCATTGACTTTCCTAGACCGTGTCCAACCATCTCTCGAACAACAGAATACCCAGCTTTCTCAACATAACTTTGAATTGCAAAACCTAAATCTCCAATTCTCTTACCTGTCGTCGCCTGTCCTACTCCTAACAACAAAGATTCTTTGGTTATTTTTAGGAGTTGTTTTATTTCAGGTTTAACTTCTCCTATTTCAAAAGTATAAGCTGAATCTCCATAAAATCCGTTCATAAGAACACCACAATCAACTGAAACAATATCTCCATCTTTCAGAATATAGTCAGACGGAATGCCATGTACTACTTGATCATTAACAGATGTGCATAAAGTAGCAGGATATCCTCTGTAACCGAGAAAACCAGGGATAGCTTTATTGTCACGAATATATTCTTCTGCGACTTTATCTAGTTCCCTTGTAGTAACACCAGGAAGCATGTGTTTCGCAATTTCTGCCAGAGTTTTTGAAACTAGCTGATTACTTTTTTCAAGTAATCTTATTTCTTCCTCTGTTTTACAAACTATCATCAAAGAACGTTCTTTCTATCGTATTACATCCCAGATCTTCCTTTGATTCGTCCTGATTTCATCAGACCATCATAATGTCTCATCAACAAATGACTTTCGATCTGTTGAAGTGTATCAAGAACAACACCAACAAGAATAATCAAAGTAGTACCACCAAAAAATCCTGCAAACTGGCTATTCACTCCGGCCATGGTAGCAAAGGCAGGCATGATCGCTATAAAAGCTAAAAATATCGATCCTGGTAAGGTAATTCTCGACATAATTCCATCAAGGAACTCAGCTGTTTTTTTTCCTGGTTTAACACCCGGTATAAAACCCCCATTTTTCTTCATGTCATCAGCCATTTGAGTAGGATTCATTATTATAGCTGTATAAAAATAGGTAAACAAAATAACCAATAATGCAAAAGTAAAATTATACCAAAAGCCTGTAAAATCGGCAAATGCTGCAACAAATTTACTTGCAGTATCCGATGCAAAGCCTGAAAATGTCATCGGGAGAAACATTAAAGCTTGAGCAAAAATGATAGGCATAACACCGGCTGCATTAACTTTTAAGGGTATATATTGACGTACACCACCATATTGTTTATTGCCTACTACACGTTTTGCATATTGTACTGGAATTCTTCTTGTACCTTGAATTAAGAGGATTGAGAAAACGAAAACTAAAAACATAATAACAATTTCAACAAGGAAAGCAACCAATCCACCACCTTGAGATTCCATTCGTGAACCAAATTCCGCTAGCGTTGCAAAAGGTAATCGAGCTATAATACCAATCATAATAATAAGTGAGATCCCATTACCTATTCCATTGTCAGTTATTTTTTCACCCAACCACATCACAAATACAGTACCTGCTGTAAGAATTAACATAGATGAAAATGTAAAGAAAGAACTTGAGATAATAAATGCTTCAGGAGGAAGTTGAGAATGAAGATTTGCAATATAACCTGGTGCTTGAATAACCAAAACAACAACAGTTAAATAACGTGTTATCTGATTAATTTTACGACGTCCACTTTCACCTTCACGTTGTAATCTCTGGAAATAAGGAACCGCTATACCTAACAATTGAACAACAATAGATGCTGAAATGTATGGCATAACACCCAATGCAAAAATTGATGCATTAGAGAAAGCACCGCCTGAAAACATATCTAGAAGTCCTAAAACTCCATCAGAAGTTTGTTTCTTTAAATTAATAAGTTGAGCTGGATCAATACCGGGTAATGTAATAAAAGAACCCAAACGATATACCACAAGAATTATTAAAGTGTAGAAAATCCTAGACCGTAAATCTTCGATCTTGTAGATATTCTTTAGTGTTTCTATAAATGCTTTCATTGGTTAGGTAATAATTAAGCTAATACTTCTATTTTTCCACCACATGCTTCAATAGCAGCTTGTGCTTTTTTAGAAAATCCATGAGCTTTCACTTCGAGTTTAGTTTCGATGTTACCATTGCCCAAAACCTTCACGCGACAATTTTTAGGAATTAAACCCGCTTCGCGCAAAACTGCAATATCAATAATTGAAAGATTTTTTTCTTTTGCTAAAGACTCAAGAGTGCTCACATTAACAGGTTTGTATTCTACTCTGTTAATATTGTTGAATCCAAATTTTGGCAAACGACGAGAAAGAGGCATTTGACCGCCTTCAAATCCAAATTTTGTTTTATGACCTGAACGTGATTGCCCTCCTTTGTGCCCCTTTGTAGAGGTACCGCCTTTACCAGAACCTTGGCCTCGTCCAATTCTTGTTTCGCTATGAGTTGATCCTTTAGCCGGTTTTAATCTACTTAAATCCATTTTGCTTATATTAAATATTTTCTACAGTAACCAAATGCTTTACCTTTACGATCATTCCTTTGATCTGAGGGGTAGCCTCAACCTGAACACTACTATCAACCTTATTTAGGCCAAGTGCTTCGAGGGTTTTTTTCTGACGCAGCGTGCTGCCGATCTTACTCTTACTTAGAATTATTTTGATTTTTGCCATAGTAACAAAATTCTTATCCGTTAAATACTTTATCCATACTTATACCTCTAACTTTAGATACCATACGAGCATCACGCAACTCTAAAAGAGCCATAAATGTAGCTTTCACAACATTATGAGGATTTGGACTTCCTTTAGATTTAGCAAGAACGTCAGTAATACCAACACTTTCAAGAACAGCACGCATTGCACCACCTGCTTTTACTCCAGTACCACCTGATGCTGGTTTAATAAAAACAAAAGCACCATCATATTTTGCATATTGTTGATGAGGAATTGTTCCCTTATGTACAGGTACTTTAATGAGATTTTTCTTAGCTGCTTCAACGCCTTTAGCAATTGCTGCAGTTACCTCTTTTGCTTTACCTAAACCATATCCTACGATACCACTTTCATTTCCAACAACCACGATTGCTGAAAAGCTAAAGGTTCTACCTCCTTTGGTAACTTTCGTAACTCTGTGTATGCTAACGAGCCTGTCTTTTAATTCCAGATCGGTCGTCTTCACTTTCTTAATATTTGCTGTCATATTATTGATTATATTTTTAGTCCACCTTCTCTTGCACTATCAGCAAGCGATTTAACTCTTCCATGATAAAGATATCCATTACGATCAAAAACCACTTCTTTAATACCAGCGGAAATTGCCTTCTCAGCTATCATTTTACCAACAAGCTTTGCTTGGTCAATCTTTTTAATATCCTTATTTGCAGATATTTCTTTTTCTCGAGAAGACACAGATAACAAAGTACGTCCATCATTATCATTGATGAGCTGAACATAAATGTGACTATTACTTCTGAACACGGTCAATCTTGGTCTTTCTGTTGTACCAAAGATTTGTTTCCGTATCCTCATTTTGAGTCTCTTTCTTCTTTCTAATTTACTCAGTGCCATATTGAATGATCTTTAACTATTATACACTTGCAGTTTTACCAGCTTTCTTGCGAACATACTCGCCAACATATCTAATACCTTTTCCTTTATATGGTTCAGGCTTGCGCAATGATCTGATTTTTGCAGCAACATGTCCTATAAGCTGACAATCTATACTTTTTAGAGTAATGATTGGATTTGCTCTTTTTTCTGTTAATGCTTCTACCTTAACTTCAGGAGGCATTTGCATGAAAATATCATGCGAAAACCCGAGGCTTAACTCAAGGATATCTCCTTTAGCTTCAGCTTTATACCCAACACCTATCAACTCAAGTTTAACTTCGTATCCCTCTGAAACACCATGTACCATGTTGTTTAACAAAGAACGATATAAGCCATGTAAAGCTTTATGTTGTTTTTCATCTGAAGGTCTGAGAACATTTAATTCGCTTTCCTTAACCTCTATTGAGATATCGCTAGTGAGTTGTTGCTTCAACTCACCTTTTGGGCCTTTAACGCTAACAGTATTTGTTTTGTCAACATTTACTGTAACCCCCTTGGGTAATTTAATTGGTGATTTACCTATACGTGACATGGATATTCCTCCTGTTTAATATACAAAACATATTACTTCCCCGCCAATATTTTGACGACGAGCTTCCTTATCGGTCATAACGCCCATAGACGTTGAAACAATTGCAATACCTAATCCATTTAACACACGAGGAAGTTCCTTTTTTCCAGCGTAATTACGTAAACCAGGACGACTACTTCTAGTAATAGATTTAATTGCAGATGTCTTTGTTTCAGGATCGTACTTAAGAGCCATTTTAATGACTCCTTGCTTTTCATCTTCAATGAATTTATAACTTAAAATATACCCTTTTTCATAAAGGATTTTAGCAATCTCTTTTTTCAAATTTGATGCGGGTATTTCAACCACTTTATGTTTTGCCATTATGGCATTTCTTACTCTGGTTAGGAGATCTGATATTGGATCAGTCATTTTTTGAATTATTTAATAATTTACCAACTTGCTTTCTTAACACCTGGAATCAAACCATTCGAAGCCATTTCGCGGAATGTAATTCTGCTTATTCCGAATTGTCTCATATATCCTTTTGGACGTCCTGTAATAGAACAACGGTTATGCAATCTAGTTTTGCTTGAGTTACGAGGCAGACGGCTGATTGCTATAAAATCACCTGCGGCTTTCAAAGCTTCTCTTTTAGCTGCATATTTAACAACTAATTTTGCCCTTTTCACTTCTCGGGCTTTCATTGACTCTTTTGCCATATCCTATTAGTTCTTTTTTGTTTTATTGAATGGAATTCCAAATTCTCTTAAAAGGGCATTTGCTTCTTCATCAGTATTAGCTGATGTTACAAACGAAATCTCCATACCCATAACACGCTCCATCTTATCGATGTCAATTTCAGGGAAGATTAATTGTTCATTAACACCAAGTGTGTAATTTCCACGACCATCAAAATTCATTCCTAAACCCTTGAAATCACGAATACGAGGTAGTGAGAAACAAATGAGTCTTTCAAGGAATTCATACATACGGTCACTTCTTAGTGTAACTTTTACACCAATTGGCATTCCTTTTCTGAGTTTGAAATTTGATATATCCTTTTTGGAATATGTAAGAATTGGCTTTTGACCAGTTATCATAGCAAGCTCTTGAGAAGCAGTATCGATAATTTTCTTATCGGTAACAGCTAGTCCAACACCTCGGTTAATAACAATTTTTTCAAGTCGAGGAACCTGCATTACTGATTTATACTTAAATTCTTTCACTAATGCTGGTACAACGGTTTCCTTGTACTTTTTCTTTAAAGTAGGCATATACATTATTTAATCTCCTCTCCTGATTTTTTTGAGTAACGAACAAGTTTATTCTTATCATTTAATCGGCGTCCAACTCTAGTTGGTTTGCCATTTGAAGAATCAATGACCATCAGATTTGATATGTGCACTGCTGCTTCTTTTTTTATTATACCACCTTGAGGGCTTTTGGCATTAGGTTTCGTATGTTTAGAAACCAAATTAACCCCTTCAACAATGGCTCGGTAGGTTTCTCTAATAACCTCAAGGACTCTACCCTGCTGACCTTTGCTTTCACCCGCAATGACCATAACGTTATCGCCTTTTTTTATGTGTAATTTCTTTTGCATTTTATTTTTCAATAAAAAATTATAAAACTTCAGGTGCCAAAGACACTATTTTCATGTAGTTATCACGCAATTCACGTGCTACTGGTCCAAATATACGAGTTCCACGAAGCTCCCCTTGTGGGTTTAATAGAACTACTGCATTATCATCGAAACGGATATATGAACCATCTTGTCTCTTCACTTCTTTTTTTGTACGCACCACAACAGCTTTTGTAACAGTACCTTTTTTAATACCGCCTGATGGTAGTGCATCTTTCACTGTAACAACAATTTTGTCACCAACACTGGCATATCTGCGGTTTGTACCACCTAGTACTTTTATACAGAGCACTTCTCTCGCTCCGCTGTTATCGGCAACCGATAATCTACTTTCTGTTTGTATCATAACTATTTAACTCTTTCGATGATTTCAACTAATCTCCAACTTTTGCTCTTGCTTAGAGGTCTGGTTTCAGCAATCTTTACTTTGTCACCAATATTGCATTCATTCTTTTCATCGTGAAACATAATTTTAGTAGTCTTATTAACAAACTTACCATATTTAGGATGTTTCTCTCTGCGATGAATGGCTATCACTCCTGACTTAGTCATCTTGTTGCTTAAAACAACACCGATACGTTCTTTTCTGAGTTTTCTGTTTTCCATTGTTCTTATTATTTGTCAGTTGCTTTTCTGTTACTAAGTTCTGTTAATAATTGAGCAACCGTTTTTTTGGCTTCTTTAATTTTTAACGGGTTATCGAGCGGAGAAATAGCATGATTGAATTTCATACGAGATAAAATACTTTTCTCGGTATCAATTCGCTCTACTAATTCCTTAGTCGTTAACTGCCTTATTTCTGCATTTTTCATAATCAATGATACTTATGCTGTCTGTTCAACAAAATTTCTTTTAATAATAAACTTGGTTGTAATAGGAAGTTTTTGTGCTCCCAATCTTAACGCTTCTTTAGCAACAGCTAAAGAAACACCTTCAACCTCCATTATAATTCTACCTGGAGAAACAGGTGCAACAAATCCTTCAGGAGCACCCTTTCCCTTACCCATACGAACCTCTGCAGGCTTTTTGGTTATTGGTTTATCTGGGAATATTCGAATCCATACCTGACCTTCACGTTTCATAAAACGAGTAATAGCCTGACGTGCAGCTTCAATCTGCTTCTCAGTAACCCATTTTTCTTCTAGTGCCTTTATGCCGAATGATCCGAAGGCAAGTGTATTTCCTCTTTTAGAAACCTTGCGCATCCTGCCCTTCTGGCTCCTTCTAAATTTGGTTTTTTTAGGCTGTAACATATTATTCTAAATATCTAATAATTAAAACTTCCTGTTGTTATTATTTTTTCTTCGTGGCCCACCATTGCCTGAATTAGGTTTCTCTGGTGATCTACTTGGAACATTTTTTTTGTTTTTTGCAACAATATTTGGAGACAAATCACGCTTGCCATAAACTTCACCTTTGCAAATCCAAACCTTTACGCCAATCGCTCCTGTTTTAGTATGAGCTTCGCCTAAAGAGTAATCTATTTCAGCACGAATTGTATGTAATGGTACACGACCTTCTTTGAACGTTTCATGACGTGCCATTTCAACTCCTCCTAAGCGTCCATTTACTCCTACCTTAATACCTTCAGCTCCCATTCTCATGGTTGTAGTAATAGCCATTTTAATTGCTCTCTTGTAAGAAATATTCCCTTCAAGTTGTCGAGCTATATTATATGCTACAATTCGAGCATCTAATTCGGGTCTTTTTACTTCAAAGATATTTATTTGAACATCCTTGCTTGTAAGTTTCTTTAACTCTTCCTTTAACTTATCTACTTCCTGACCACCTTTTCCGATAATGATACCAGGTCTAGCTGTATTAACAGTTACGGTAATTACTTTAAGCGTTCTTTCAATAATGATATTAGAAAGACTAGCTTTTGCGAGACGTGTATATAAATACTCTCTAATTTTATGATCTTCAAGAATTTTGTCGGCATATTTTTTTCCACCGTACCAATTTGAATCCCAGCCTCTTATTGTGCCTAAACGGAATGCTATTGGATTAATTTTTTGTCCCATTAGTTTGCAGATTGATTTTCAGTTACTGTTTCAATTTCGCTTTCTGTAGCAACATCAAAACTTTTATCGAGTTTACTACCTAATATAATTGTTACGTGATTACTTCGTTTTCTTATCACATACGCTCTACCTTGAGGAGCGGGCTGAATTCTTTTCAAAGTCCTACTTCCATCAACAAAAGCCTCTTTAATAAACAGTTGAGCATCTTCAATACGCATACCTTCATTTTTAGCTTGCCAATTAGCAATTGCCGATAATAAAAGCTTTTCGAGCTTTGTAGAAGTAGCTTTAGTTGAGAATTTGAGTATATCTAGAGCCTTGTTAACATCAATGCCACTAATAAGATCAACTACCAAACGCATTTTGCGTGGTGAGGTTGGGCAATTTCTCATTATTGCCTCATAGCTGGTCTTTTTTACCTCTTTGCGTTTTTCAGCAGAAAGTCTTTTTCTTGCTCCCATGAGTTATTACTTTTTACTTTTTGTTTCTTCTTTTCGATTACCACTATGTCCTCTGAAGGTACGTGTTGGAGAAAACTCTCCAAGTTTATGACCTACCATATTTTCAGTAACATATACAGGTATGAATTTATTTCCATTGTGAACAGCGATGGTATGACCAACAAATTCAGGAGTAATCATTGATCTTCTAGACCATGTTTTTAAAACTGATTTTTTATTGGCATTATTCATTACGGTTAATCTTTTTTCGAGCTTGAACTCTACAAAAGGGCCTTTTTTAAGCGATCTTGACATATATGCAACCTTTAAATAATATTATTTCTTTCGTCTTTCAAGAATTAATTTTGAAGTAGGATTCTTCTTCCTTCTAGTCTTGTACCCTTTACAAGGAATACCATTCCTTGATCTAGGAATACCGCCAGAACCTTTCCCTTCACCACCCCCCATAGGATGATCAACAGGATTCATTGCAACACCGCGGTTACGAGGTCTCCAACCATTCCACCTTGCTCTACCTGCTTTTCCGTCAACTTCAATACCATGATCACTATTTGAAACAGCACCAACAGTTGCTTTGCAATTAACGAGAAGCATTCTAGTTTCGCCACTAGGCATTTTTACAACAGCAAAACGTCCATCGCGACTCATGAGTTGAGCATGATTACCAGCACTACGTGCAATAGCAGCACCTCTACCTGGTTTTGATTCAATATTATGTATTAAAGTACCGAGTGGAATCTCACCTAACTCGAGTGTATTACCTATTTCAGGAGGAACCCCTTTACCAGAGATTACAGTTTGTCCAACAACAAGACCTGTTGGAGCAATCATATATCTTTTTTCACCATCGGAATAAAAAACTAAAGCAATACGAGCTGTACGATTAGGATCATACTCAATTGTTTTAACAATACCCGGAATTCCTTCTTTATCTCTTTTGAAATCGATGATTCGCAATTTACGTTTATGACCACCGCCTTGATAGCGAACAGTTAAACGTCCTTGATTATTTCTACCACCTGTACTCTTATATGTAACCAATAATGACTTTTCAGGAGTATCGGTAGTGATTTCCTCAAATGTTGAAATCACTTTGTGTCTTGTACCAGGGGTAACTGGTTTAAATTTTCTTACTGCCATAAACTATTAAATATTACTGAAGAAATCAATAGTATCTCCATCTACCAGGGTGACAACTGCTTTTTTGTAATCATTTTTACGACCTTCAACAAAACCTCGTTTTGTAAAACGTCCTTTGCTTTTTCCGCTATATAACATGGTATTAACTTCAGTTACACCAACGCCATACATACTTTCTACTGCTTTTTTAATTTCCAGCTTATTAGCGGTTTTTTCAACAATAAATCCATAGCGATTAAGCTTTTCACTGGCTTTATTCATCTTTTCGGTTACAACCGGTCTTATAATGATGTCCATATACAAATGCTGTTATTCTCTAAAATATTTCATTAAAAATTACTGATGGCGCTTTCGTTAAACATAAGAACGCCGCAGTCCATAATATCATAAGTGTTTAAATCGGAGGCGGTTACCACCTTTACTCCTTGTAAATTACGGGAGGACAAATATATATTATTATCTGGTTCGGCGAGTACAAGTAACAGCTTTTTATTCTGTACTTTATGACTAGCCATTAAAGAGGTGAATGCAGTTGTCTTAGGGGACTCAAAGTTAAAGTCTTCTAATACAACGATTCCATTACCTTTTGCTTTATAAGATAAAGCTGAGAAACGAGCTAATTCTTTAACTTTTTGATTTAATTTAGTATCATAAGTACGTGGTTTTGGGCCAAATACTCGACCACCTTTACGGAAAAGAGGGTTTTTACGGCTACCAGCACGAGCCCCTCCTGTACCTTTTTGTTTTTTAATCTTTTTGGTACTAAAATTAACTTCCCACTTTTCTTTAGCCTTATGCGTTCCCTGGCGTTTGTTAGCCATAATACGCTTAACATCTAAATATATTGCATGGTCATTAGGTTCTACTGCAAAAACATCGTCGTTGAGTTGAACTTTCTTGCCTGTGGCTTCGCCTGATATTTTATATACTGTCAGTTCCATTATTTTTCAATGATTAAGTATGAACCATTCGCTCCCGGTACTGATCCCTTAACAAGAAGGATATTGTTTTCGAGAATAACTTTAACTACCTTAATGCCTCTAGCTTTTCTATTAACACCGCCCATACGACCAGCCATTCTAAGACCTTTAAATACACGAGCTGGATAAGAAGAACCGCCAAGAGAACCTGGTGCGCGACCTCTATCATGCTGGCCATGAGTTGAATCACCTATACCAGCAAAGCCGTGTCTTTTAACAACACCTTGAAATCCTTTACCTTTAGTAACACCAACTATATCAACAAATTCAACATCATTGAAGAAATCAACATTTATAGCATCACCAAGTTTTAAAGAATTCGTATCAAAACCGTCGAATTCTACAACTTTTCTTTTTGAAGTTACAGTCGCCTTTTTAAAATGGCCTTGCAATGCAGCCGTAGTATTTTTATCTTTTTTATCATCAAAAGCTAATTGAACAGCAATATAGCCATCATTTTCCATTGTTTTGATTTGTGTTACAAAACAAGGACCAGCTTCAATGACAGTTACAGGAGTCATTTTGCCATCTGCTTCAAAAACTTGGGTCATACCGACCTTTTTACCAATAATTCCGGACATATTCTTTATATTATCAATTCATCAAACTTTGATTTCCACTTCAACTCCACTAGGCAACTCTAATTTCATAAGAGCATCAATGGTTTTAGGAGTTGAGCTATAAATATCTAAAACTCTCTTATGTGAACATAATTGAAATTGTTCTCTTGCCTTTTTATTTACGAAAGGAGAACGAAGAACTGTGTAAATTCTACGATGTGTAGGCAATGGAATAGGACCGCTTACGATAGAACCTGTAGATTTTACAGTTTTGACGATCTTCTCTGCTGATTTATCAACAAGATTATGGTCGTAAGACTTTAACTTGATTCTGATTTTTTGGCTGCTCATATAATTGATGTTATACTAATTCTATTTTACCGGTAACTTTCTCTATTATTTTCTTTGCAAGTTCATTAGGAACTACATCATAATGGCTAAATTCCATTGTTGATGTTGCTCTTCCAGAAGTATTGGTACGTAATGCGTTTACATAACCAAATAATTCGCCGAGAGGAACTCTACCTTTAATAACTCTGGCCTTTGCTCTTGTATCCATCCCTTCAACTTGACCGCGACGTTTGTTTAAGTCAGAAATAACATCACCCATATTTTCTTCAGGAGTAAGAACTTCAATCTTCATTATTGGCTCAAGTAAAACTGGTTTCGCTTTAGGAGCAGCTATCTTAAATGCATGTTTTGCACATATTTCAAAAGATAGAGCATCAGAATCCACATCATGGTAAGAACCATCATAGAGAATAACCTTCATGCTATCAACTGGATATCCAGCAAGAACCCCATTGCGTAGGCTTTCTTTAAAACCTTTTTCAACAGAAGGGATATATTCTTTTGGTACATTACCACCCTTAACCTCATTAATGAATTGTAATCCAACAATACCATCATCAGCGGGTCCTATTTTCACACATATATCGGCAAATTTACCACGACCACCTGATTGCTTCTTAAATACCTCGCGGTGATCCACCACAGAAGTAATTTTTTCTTTGTAAGCCACCTGAGGAGCACCTTGATTACACTCAACATTAAATTCACGTTTAAGGCGATCAACAAGAATCTCGAGATGCAATTCTCCCATACCACGAATAATGGTCTGACCTGAATCCTCATCAAAATGTATCAAAAATGTTGGATCTTCTTCTGCAAGTTTATGTAGAGACATTCCTAATCTATCAACATCTGCTTTTGCCTTTGGCTCAATAGCAATACTAACAACAGGTTCAGGAAATGTTATTGTTTCTAAAATGATACTCTTATCTAAATCGCATAAAGTATCACCCGTTTTTACGTCTTTAAAACCAACTACACCACATATCTCACCAGCTTCTGCTTTATCAATAGGGTTTTGTTTATTTGCATGCATTTGATAAAGACGTGTAACACGTTCTTTATTTCCGGTACGTGGGTTAAGTGTATAACTACTCGCATTAAGCACTCCACTATATACTCGAACATAAGCTAAACGACCAACAAAAGGGTCGGTAGCTATTTTGAATACCAAACCTGCGAATGGTTCTTTGTTATTCGGATGACGTTCAATTATTGAATCATCCTTTGGATTTATTCCCTTAACAGCACCAACATCCATTGGGCTTGGTAAGAAAGAACAAATAGAATTTAACAAACCTTGAACTCCTTTATTTTTAAAAGCAGAGCCACAAATAACAGGGACAATTTTTTGTTGAATTGTAGCAGAGCGAACAACAGCACGTAATTCAGCTGGAGTAATTGAATCTGGATTGTCAAAGAAACGTTCAAGTAAAGAATCATCAATGCTAGCAAGAGCCTCAACGAGTTTCTCTCTCCACTCTTGTGCTTCTTCTTTAAATTCTGCAGGAATATCTATATATGTATAAGGAGTACCTTGTTTTTCTGCCTCATCATAAATAATTGCTTTATTTTCGATAAGATCGACCACACCGTGAAATGATTCTTCACTTCCCATAGGAATTTGAATAGGAATTGCATTTGCACCAAGACGGTCAATCATTTGTTGAACAACTCCGAAGAAATCAGAACCTACACGGTCCATTTTATTAACAAAAGCTAAACGAGGTACGCTATATTTATCAGCCTGACGCCAAACGGTTTCTGATTGTGGCTCAACACCGCCAACAGCACAGAACACAGCAACAGCACCATCAAGGATACGAAGTGAACGTTCCACCTCAACAGTAAAATCAACGTGACCAGGGGTATCAATTATATTTACCTTGTAATTTTCGTTAGCATATTTCCAAAAACATGTAGTAGCAGCAGAAGTGATTGTTATACCTCTTTCTTGTTCTTGAACCATCCAATCCATGGTAGCAGCGCCATCATGAACCTCTCCTATTTTATAGGTAATACCAGTGTAGAAAAGAATACGCTCAGTAGTGGTTGTCTTTCCTGCATCAATATGGGCCATTATCCCAATATTCCTATTATAATTTAAATCACTCATGTCTTACTCCACAAAAATCATTAATTAAAATCTGAAATGTGCAAAAGCCTTATTTGCTTCAGCCATTCTGTGCATTTCTTCTTTACGTTTGAAAGCTCCACCCTCTTCGTTATAAGCAGCCATAATTTCTTGGGCAAGTTTTTCGCTCATTGATTTGCCACCGCGATTGCGAGCAAACTTTACGAGATTTTTCATGCTAATAGAATCTTTTCTTTCTGCTCTAACTTCAATAGGAACTTGGAAATTTGCTCCACCCACACGTCTTGATTTTACTTCAACTTGAGGTGTAATATTTTCAAGTGCTTTTTTCCAAATATCAAGTGCCGCAATATCGGTTGCTTTGTTTTTTTGAGCTACTTGTTCAATAGCATCATAAAATATTTGATAGGCGGTGCTTTTTTTGCCTTCCTCCATTATCGCATTAACAAATTTCGATACTTTAGGATCTCCGAATTTTGGATCCGGTGCAACGGGTCTTTTTTTACTTTTAGCCTTTCTCATTGTACAATATCATTAACAATTAACTCTTCGGTCTTTTAGCACCGTATTTTGAACGGCCTTGTTTACGTCCTTCAACCCCAGCAGCATCGAGTGCACCACGAATAAGGTGATAACGTACCCCTGGAAGATCTTTTACTCTACCGCCTCGTATAAGCACAATTGAATGCTCTTGGAGATTGTGACCTTCACCTGGAATGTAGGCATTTACTTCTTTTTGGTTTGTTAGCCTTACTCTGGCTACCTTTCTCATGGCAGAATTAGGCTTTTTAGGGGTAGTTGTATATACCCTGACACAAACACCTCGGCGCTGTGGACATGAACCCAAGGCCGGAGCTTTTGATTTATCATTTGCTTTTTGCCTGCCTTTTCTTACTAATTGCTGAATTGTTGGCATAACCTATATTTAATATTTTAAACGGGCAGCAAAGGTATTATTTTTTTGATATAAAACAAACAGGGACAATAAATTTATTTAGATTGCTTGTTGATATGTTTGGGTTACGTATATATATAATTGATTTACAGAATGTTGTTTTATTAAATTAAATACAATTAAGAATTAGTCTAATTTAACGACTATGTTATTGTATATTTGATGTTTGCATATTAAATAACGAATGTAAGTACGTGGTAATAACATCTATTTGTATTTTTTAATAAATGTATTACATTTGTAAGAAGCCTCCTTTTGCATACGCAATATTTATCATGTTGTGACTAGCAGGACAGGGAAATACTAACCGATAAACTCAGAAAGACATGAAAATCTATCAAACCAATCAGATCAGGAACATTGCTCTGCTAGGGAATGCGGGTTCGGGTAAAACGACACTTGCTGAAACCTTAGCCTTTAACAGCGGGTTAATTACTCGGCGCGGCGATATAGCTGGAAAAAACACTCTCTCAGACTTTCGAGAAATTGAACAGCATCATGGGAGTTCTATTTTTCCTGCGGCTACATATAGTGAAATAAATGATGTCAAAATTAACATTATAGATAATCCAGGCCTTGATGATTTTTGCAATGGGGTAATATCATCATTACGAGTAAGCGATTGTGCCATAATTCTCATAAATGCTCAAAATGGGATTGAGGTAGGAACCGAAATACAAGCACGCCATTGCCAACGGTTTAAAAAACCTGTAGTACTGGCAATTACACATCTAGATCATGATAAGGCAAATATTGACAAAACATATGAGCAATTAAAAGAACGATTTGGTGCTAAAGTCGTAATTACTCAATATCCGGTATCAACTGGCCAATCGTTTCAAGATATCATTGATTTGATAAGCATGAAGATGTACAAATACACCAATGATAGCGGAAAGCCTGAAATTCATGATATTCCAACTGCTGAGAAATCCAAAGCAGAGGAGTTACGTACCGTTTTGATAGAAAAAGCCGCTGAGAGTGATGAGAAACTCATGGAGTTATTCTTTGAAAAAGGGAGTTTGACTGAAGAGGAGCTCTTTGTAGGATTAAAGTCTGGATTAATGAGTCGTAATCTATTTCCGGTATTAGCAATCTCATCAAAAAAGAATTATGGTGTTAACCGCATGCTTGATATTGTAAGTAAGTTGGCTCCAGACCCATCAGAAGTTGGGACAGAAAAGATGATTGATGGGAAAGAAATTAAAATTGATGCCTCAGGATCTCCTACATTATTTATATACAAGACATCCTACGAAACGCATGTAGGTGAAGTAAGTTATTTTAAAGTTATTAGTGGAAAGATTGAAGAGGGTGCTGATTTAGTTAATTCGAGCAATCAGAACAAGGAGCGATTAAATCAGATTAATGTTTCTCTTGGCAAAAACAGAACAAAAGTTAGCACTTTAGTAGCAGGCGATCTTGGCTGTACCGTTAAGCTAAAAGGATCAAAATCAAACCAGACCTTATGTGCAACAGGCAGCACGGTTATTGCGCCAATTGTATTTCCTGAGCCTAAATACCGTACAGCTATTAAGACCTTAAAAGAAGGGGAGGAAGAAAAACTTGGGGTGGCTTTGCATCAAATGGCACAAGAAGATCCTACCATTATTGTTGAGTATTCTAAAGAGTTAAAACAAATAATTATTCATGGTCAAGGCGAGTATCATTTGGATATTATGAAATGGCATTTGGATAACATTTTTAAAATAGAAACAGAATTTTTACCTCCACGTATTCCATATCGCGAAACCATTACCAAAGTTGCTCAGGCGGACTATAGACACAAAAAACAATCGGGTGGTGCTGGGCAATTTGGCGAAGTGCACATGATTATTGAGCCACACGAAGAAGGGAAAGCTGACCCAACGATGTATAAGATAGATGGGAAAGAACAGAAAGTGAGTGTGCGAGGAAAAGAAGAACACGTGATGCCATGGGGCGGTAAGCTCGTATTCTACAATTGTATTGTTGGTGGAAGTATT
>JBBRXJ010000014.1:0-46050 GCA_038248505.1 Bacteroidales bacterium | reverse complement strand
TATGTACAGTTCTGTAATTGTATTGTGCAGCGCTTTACTTATAGGTGATTACTCCTGTTTACGATTAATTGTTTTAATACTATTAATCATCAATCAGATTATAAAATTGAATTATGAGGAGCAACTTTTGAGAGATTTATTTACGAATTATTCAGATTACTGCTTGACAAGTTGGCGACTATTTCCATTTGTTTATTAATTATTGAACACGCATAATAAAAGCCAGCACATAATAAGCGGGACGTGATTCATAGGGGTTATTATTAAAGGTCTTATTTTCAGATATGACATGCTTATGAGCGCCTTCTTCATTAATTTCATTACTTAATTTACTTCTAGTATTTGCTACCTCAAATCCATTTTTCTTAGTATCAACACACATATCAGGATAATAATACAGAGGCAATTTTATACCATGAGAATGTTTATCTGTAGAGGAAATAATGGGACTGTGGCCATGCTCAGGCAAATTATTTATGTCTAGTTTATGTTTCTTAGACGAGCCTGAAGCTCTAATTGTCTTATATCTTGTGTCCCATACCGAATCATTTACTTCACCAGAACCTCTATTTGAATTACTAGTTCCGTATCCAACAATAAATCGACCACGCAAATCAGGTGTGTACACTCCAACTGATATTTGTCTTCCATCACATAATTTCCAACCAGCAGGTATCGTATTCGTATCACCTGACCACATAATTATACCCCCAAGTGGAACTGTTCCAAAACCTTTTAATGTCCCTGGACTATTAACTGTTACATTACCATTGCTAACATTTATTCCATTGCCAATAGTAGCTGAACCCGTTGTATTAATGTTTCCATTAATTACATTTAAATCGGCTTTAATTTCTACTTTTTTATCTGTTTTTAATTCTCCAGGATAGCTTGCTTCCCATGTTTGAACAGTTTCCCACTTCAAATTCTCATTAACAATCATTAAATTGTTGCTTTCATAATCGTAAACCATTAATGATTGCGTACTTGGTTCTATGCTTTGTATATTTATTACACGTGGAAACAAAACGCCTTTACTTTCAGACTCAATGTCAAGTATAGCTGCAGGATCGGGATTGTCATTATTTATACCCACTTGTGCAATAAGTAAATTGCATGTTAGCAAAGAAATTAAAATTACATAAAGTTGTTTCATAAAATATATTTTAGATTTTAACAATTCGCAAAGTTTTGGTATCGCTGCCAGCAATGATTTTAATAAAATAAATGCCTGGTTTTACCGCTTTTAAGTCATAAAACACTTGAGCTTCATTTGCAATACCAATCAATCTGTTATCAAATAGCTGCCCTTGAATATCGAGTATTAATAATTGCACATTAGCGGAAGCTGAAACATTAAAAGAAAGGGTGAATAAACCATCACTTGGATTTGGGTACACTTTAGTATTTAAAATTCGAATCATACGAATGTTCCCATTTATTTCTCCGTCAGCAGTATCAGGCTCCATGCTTTTTAAAATACCTTTAACATCTATATGTTTTACTAAGCTAGATATACAATAGCCATTGCCAACATGTTGCACTGCTTTATATCTTGAACTTGTTCTATATATATGTATAGGTTCAGAATCACTACTAAAATTACCATCGCCAAACTCCCACAAATATGATGTAGGATTAGGAACAGATAAGTCAATAAAATGCAAACTATCATTTACTCGAATATCACTTGCAACTAAAAACATAGGTTGTATTAAAGGAGGCGATGCAGAGATAATTATAGTATCAGACCATGAACATCCAAAATAGTTTGTTGCCGTTAGGCTATACAGCCCAACACTCTTAACAACACATGATGTACTTATATTATTTTCTTGATCTGGACCTTGCCAATTATAAAAACAATCTTTTAGTTTCGGATTTAAAACTAAACTCTCATTTGAACACAAAAACATATCAGAACCCCAGTTAAAAACTGGTCGCTTTGCCGACTTAATAACAATAGTATCAGAAACAATACAATCGTTAGTATAGTATGCTCTAACCGATCGTATTCCAGCATTTATCACCCAAAGAGAATTATTAATTGAACCATCATCCCATATTAGTTGGGCATTAATATTTGGGAGTGATAATAAAACACGTTCTCCTTCACAAATAAATCTATCATTTCCTAAATTTGGTTTAGTTGCTTTTTTAATTATTACAAATGAAGTATCAAATGCTTTACATGAGTAGATATTCTCTGCTGCTACAGAATAGATTCCGCTACTATCGACATTATTAAAACGATTATTTAATCCAGTATTCCATATCCAATGAATAGCATCGGCACCACCATCGAGTGTAAATGTATTACAAGCCGAAATGGTATCAGATAAAGCAATACGAGGCAATTCATGAAAATAAATTTCTGAATAATTTGATATTGCACTGCATCCATTAGAATCAGATACGGTTACTTTATAACTACCTGAATGTAATATTGAAATAGTTTGGCTAGTCGCACCATTATTCCACGCATAAGCGCTCATTCCGTTTCCACAAAAAACATCAATGGTATCACCTATACATGCATTGATAGAATTTGGAATCAGCACTGTAGGAAGCTCATTATAGATTACGCTGAAATAATTCTGCACGCTACAAGCATGTGAATTTGTTACAGTAACAAAATAATCATTTGATATATCGGCTTTACGAACCTGATTAGAATTTGAATCAGACCAGACATAACTACATGCCGAAGTACCTGCATCTATCCAAATGGTTGAGTTTTTACAGGACTCAATTGTATCATTTATTTTATTTGGTCTCGGATTCATTGTTACCCAAAAATTATTGTGGCTTTTACAGCCATATAAATTTTGTAACTCAAGCCAATACATTTTTGTAAGACTTTTTCTAATATCTGACGATACTATAACATTTAATTCATTAAAACTATTTGCATCAGACCATTTAACAGAATCAGTATATGCAGCTCCTGATATAATAGTTAATGTATCACCCGCACAGGCAGAATAATAACTTAAAACAGACGAATTGGGAACTGGATTTACAACGAACGATATACTATCAAACCCTATACAATTATTAATGTCGGTTACAACAACTGTAAATGTTCCTGATACATTTACATTACGTTTTCGCTCAGTAAAACCATCTGACCAAAGATATGTAGCTTCTGGATTATGCGCATCAAGTAAAATACTACCACATACCGTTGTGTCATTACCTAATTGAGGATACACCTGGTCATGAAGTTGAACTAAAACGCTATCCTTTATTTTACAATTAGTTTGCGGGTCATATACAGATAAAAAATAACCCCCACTATTTTTAACTGTAATATTGAGAGTTGTTTCACTTGTTGACCATAAATATTTAAATCCGTCATTCGATGCATATAAGATAAGGGAGTCGCCACAGGTAGCTGCAATATCATCTAAAGGTTCAGAAGGAAGAGGAAATACATTAATTTCCTTCGTAAAACTTTTAGTGCATCCCTTGTCATTTGTTTCAGTTAATATAACAGAGTAAATGCCAGCTTGATTATATAGGTAGTTTATTTTTAATGGTGCTAAACTATCAAAACCAAATCGCTTCCCGTCGGCCATTTCCCACATTCTCTTTACAACTGGCAAATCAAAATAATCCGATGCTTCAAAAAAAGCGGTCTCTTTTTCACAAACATCTGTAACATTAAAAACAGGATCAGGTAAGCTATAAATGGAAATGTCTTTTCGTACATCTGTGTAACACCCTTTTGACGTCAATACTCGGAGTTCTAAATTATAACTACCAGATTGTTCAAAGGTATAATTTAATGAAGGATTATCGGGATAGGTAATTACTAATTCTCTGTTTGAGATATACCACTCATATTGTTGCACATCAATACGTGTACACGATGAAGATAATGAAAATATTGAAGTATTACCTACACAAACACTCGCTACTCCATCCTCAATATTAAAATCAGATACAGGGTCGGGATGTAGTATCAAAACTTCGTTTACAGTTTTTATACATTCATATTCGTTACCTGCGAGTATTCGTATATCATATGTCCCAGCCTTGTCAAATGTGTAATTAGGGTCGAATGATATTATGGAATCTCCTTTATTATCAATCCATGTAAAAGAATCTCCATAATTATAAAATGAATTATTAATAATCGGTTTTTTTATTAACGATTCACTAAAACACATATTTGTAATAATAACATCTATATCAGGTAAAGGATGAACAACAGAAATAAGAGTATCAAAAGCTTTACAATAATGTTTATTAGTTGCTTCAAGTTCAACAACAAAATCATTGGCACTTTTAAAAGAGTACAAAAAAATATCTGAGCCATTAAAAGCTTTTAAGTATTCATCCTCTATATGCAGAACAAATGTATCCTCCTCATTCATGGACGAATTATTTCTAAAAATACTTACTTGGCCTTGGCAAACTATATTAACGCTAAAAGATGCAACTGGCAATGGATATATCACTACTGCTTGTAATACTGAGTCAACACAAGAATGTACAGACTGAATAATCTGTTGCACGTAATATGTTCCATCCAAATTAAAAGCATACTCCAAAGAGTCCATTTTGTCAATCTTTTGCATTTTGCCATCATAAAACCTCCATGTAACTTGAGTAATTTCTTGATTCACTATATCATTGGGTAAAACGAATAGTGAGTTTTCACCAAAACAAACATTGGTATTTTCGCCAACAATAAATCCAGCTTTAATTTGACTATTTACATTAAAGGCAACCGTCGTATCCGCAATGCAATTAAAATTACTCACGGCAGTAAGTTTTAAATAAAAGCTTCCAGTATCAGGAAACAAATAACGTGCTGATGGAATTGTGTATTCACTTGAAAGAGGAAAGGTTTCAGCATAGCTATGAACATAAGAGCTGACGGAATCAAAAGCCGATATAAGTGAATCGCCATTGCCAAAGTCCCAAATATATTTTGAAATTGCAACATCAAAACCAGGATAATACATTGAACTTTGATTAAGAAAAAATGAAGTATCTCCCTCACATATTTCAGTATCACTTATAAATAAAGGATGGGGTAATGGAGCAATAAAAGCGTTTAGTGTTTGTTTATTTGTACATCCATAGATGCTTGTCGTACTATATTTAATGTTTGTGTAATATTTTGGTATTTTATATTTTTTATTAACTTGTAATCCAATGGAAGAAGATCCGTCGCCAAATTGCCATCTTGAAATACCATTTTGAGTAATTGAATCATTAAACAAAACCATTTCATTAACACAATAGTTATTTCTCTTTGTTCCATCTGAATCCGTCATGTAAGGTTTAACAGTTGGTATTGGATGAATCACTAAGCTAAATGTATCCACCCCATAACATAATCGTTCATCAGTGACGTGAAGGTACAAATCAATCGAATCTTCCATTGCAATATTAGTATTCAAAAATTGCACACCTCCTTCCATATCCGACACATCTATACTTTTTGAATTTGAACTCCAGTTATACATTACCTCTCCTAACGCATTAGATACCATTACAAGTAACTCAGCAACATCACCTTTACAAATAGATGAATTACCTGTAACGCCAACTACTGGTGGAATACTACAATTATTTTCAGCAATCGTATATACACCATTAATAAAATGATTCATTTGACTACTAAAAACGACACCCTTAGCACCCGAAATAGTTGGCCGAGAAAGTCTTTTAATGGTATTAGAAATATGAGAACGCACAAAATAACAAGGGTCATGAAGATTGAAATCAGTTGGGATTTCATGCCACATAACATTCATACTCAAATCAACAGGAATATTTAGCATATCACTCGGTAGAGTCACTAAATAATTCTTACGCACACTACCATCAATTAAAGTCGGCACTGCTGTGTAATTCGCTGAAATAAAGACATCTGAAACATTATTATCAAAGCGTAATCCTAAATGAATTCCCCCAGCATATTCATTTATCCCTTTAAAAAAATCAAAGGTAGTTCTCATATAACCGTTTATTCCAGACTCTATCTTATATTCTTCATACGTATCATACAAACGACCAGATACTCTATTAATAGATGGGGTTTTATCGAATAACCATACACTGTTATTTTGTAATGATAAGGTATGTCCCAACAAATTTATCGTACCAAAGAGTTTAATGGAAGACTTAAGCAAAATATTGTTTAAAAGGTGTATGTCATTAAAAAAAATGGAGGAATCGCCTTTTATTGTTTGAACCTTTGTACCTTTAAAAACTACATCCCCCATAGGATCTACATTTGAGTTAATAGCCAATGCTGGATTACTTGAAGAAAGGAATAGATTCATTGAATGATTTACGAGACTATCGCTAATTAATATTGTTCCATCATTATGAATACGGCCATTAGGGTCAACAACAAGTGAACCAAGAACATTAAGGGTATCGTTCTCGCGAACGGTTACCCTGCAATTCTTAACATAAAATTGTGCAAATACTGAACCAGAGTGGAACAATATCAAATAGACTGCGTATAATAGAAAGTTTTTTAATCTCATATTTAACAAATAATATCCTATTTGGCTACGTGTTTGTATGCGCTAAAATAGAATAAGGGATTTGATTAACAAAAAATATATTTATGATGTTAATATCTTATTTATCAAATGTTCGCACTATGATTTCATGTATTAGAATTAGAAGAAACTTGTTTTTTTCTCTCAGCATTTTTTTAGCCTTAATTTCTTTAAAAAATAGTGCCCAAGAGCCATCAAAAAATGAAATTGATCTGAAAATATTAAAAGGAACTGACCGAATTTCATTACTTTCTCAAATTGCATCTGAATATGCATTTAGCGATGCTAAAAAAGCTATAGTTTATGCTGAGGAAGCTTTATCGTTAGAAAAAAAAAATAACATACCCGAGAACATCAAAGGTAAATTATTTAGCACATTGGGCGCAGCCTATTATACTATTTCCGATTATAAAAAATCAATAAAGTATTATGAAAAAGAATTGGAATTAATTGCTGCTAGTGGTATGAAAGAACAAATAATGCTGAATACCTATAATATTGCAACACTTCACATGATAAATGGAAATCCAAGAGCAGGACTAGAATACTATATTCAAAGCATTGCTATTTCCGAAGAAATAAACGATACAGCCATTTATATTAAACTTTTAAATACGGTTTATCCTCTTTGCGCACAAGTTGGCCGATACAAAGATGCATTTGATTATTTGGACAAACTAATTCAAGTACAAAAATTATTACATAAAGAGAAAGTAAGCATCCTTGAGTCTAAATATGTGAATGAATTGCATGAAAAGCAGCAGAAAGCTGAAGAATTAAAGAAAACATCACAAGAATTAGAAGTACGTAAAGAAGATGTTCATGAGAAAGAGAATGAACTTATACAAGCAGCCGAAAAAGAAGTGGTTCTCACAAAAGAAAATATTGAGAAATCGGCACGTATCAATAAACTTACAGTTGAAGCGCGTCTTAAGCAAAAAGAGCTAGAACTGCAACGTATAACTACATACGGCGCTATATGCATCGCATGTATTATCTTAATTTCTTTAATTTTTATTCTTCAATTATTTCGTAAGAATAAAAAATCGTATCATATCATACGTCATAAAAATAAACAAATATCAGAGAGTATAAATTACGCGCAACGCATACAAAATGCAGTACTACCGCAACCTCAAAATACTTTAAGTAAATACTTTTCTGATCATTTTGTTTTGTTTAAACCCAAAGATATAGTGAGTGGAGACTTTTTTTGGTTCAATAAAAAAAACGATCTAATATACGTAGTAGCAGCTGACTGCACAGGGCATGGAGTTCCGGGTGCGTTTATGAGCATGATGGGGGTTGCATTTCTTGACGATATAGTTGATGGAGCTGGCCATAAGCAACCCGATATTATACTGAATGAACTACGTAGTAATATTATTAAAACACTACAACAAGAAGAGGATAGTAAAACAAAAGATGGCATGGATATAGCGATTATTGTTATTGATACAAAAAACAATACCTTGTTGTACGCTGGGGCTAATAATCCGCTTTACATTTTACGAAATAAAGATCTCATTCAATTAAAACCAGATCACATGCCAATTGCGCATTATACCGTTATGCAGCCATTTGCTTGTCATGAAATGCAATTACAGACAGGAGATTGCATCTATCTATTCTCTGATGGTTATGTCGATCAATTAGGAGGTAATCAACATAAAAAATTTATGTACTCTACATTCAGAAATCTGCTAATCGATATAGCAGACATGCCTATGAATGAACAAATGCAGAAGTTAGAAAACACACATAAACACTGGAAAGGAAATTCTGATCAAACGGATGATATCTTGGTAATTGGATGCAAGGTTGTGTAAATATCATAATGTAAACAAACATAAAATTGTTTTACGAGAATCATAAAAATCATTTATTGGTAATCAATCTAAAACTATTGAGTGTAACGTTTAAATCCTGCTGTTGTTAATAATCATGGCCTCTGGCTAAAAGTTATGCTAGCTGGAATTTGTGAAATCCTAGCTTAGCGAAAATATCCCTAGTAAAGTAAGTGTAACAATTAAATACATATTTAGTATAATAAATTGTAATTTTGATTTGTTTTTTAATGTCATGAGCGTTATAAATAGCGCTATGTTAAGGATCATCACTATGAAAATAAATGCTAGGGTTGACGTTATTAAAAAACTTATAGCAATAGAAACAATTGCAGCTGAGGTGAGCCACAAATAATTTAATTGCTGAATAATTTTGTTGCTCATAAAATCTGAAACACTTTCAATTCCAGCTGCTTTGTAGTCTTTTTTAAAACGAGTAAGTAGAAACCAAAAATGCGGAATCTGCCATAAAAAAATGAAAAGACATACAAGAAGTATCGATATATTTATAGGATTGCCACCACAAGCTGTCCACCCAATCAATGGTGGAATTGCGCCTACCAAAGCCCCTGCTAAAAGAGCGAATGAACTGCGATACTTTAGCGGAGTGTAAACGAGATTATATAAAATAATATTCAATAACCCTAATAATGCAGGAGTAATTGAAAACTGTATGAGTATAATAAATCCTAATGTACATAAAGTAAAAGCAAGTATTATAGCATTTTTTACGCTAAAAAGACCAGATGGTATAGGTCTGTTGCGTGTACGTTCCATGAGTTTATCGGTACGGCATTCTTGAATTTGATTAATGCATGCCAACCAGCCGCCATTAAAAATACACCAATAAAAACCAATGTAAGGTCAATGTTTATTACATGTGAAAGCATAATGTATCCTATACTTGCTGAGAATGCAACGGAAGCACTTAGACCCAATTTTATCAGATGAATGTAGCGCATTATTCAGCAGGTACTTTCATAAATTCTATTATGTTTTTAATATCACTATCGGATAATACACCGCGGTATGATTTCATTAGTCCTTCTTTATAGCCTTCAACAACATCAGCATTGGGTTCAAGAATTGAACGTTTGATGTATTCTTCATCACTCACAATACGACGTGATTTGCCATCGCGAATAACCATTTGTTTCTTGCCATATAATTTTTTAAAACTTGGGCCAACAATTTTATTACCATCAAGAGTATGACATCCTAAGCAGGCATTGTTTTGTAATATTTTGTATCCTGGATATTCATCCATTTTTTTCTTTACCGGAAGTGCAGTGAGCCATTTTTGATATTCAGATTCATCTATTACTATTACCTTTGCTTCCATATAAGAGTGTCTTAAACCACAATATTCGGCACAAAATATCTCGTAAGTTCCTTTTTGTGTGGGTATAAACCACATGAAATTTTCAGTGCCAGGTACCATATCTTCTTTAATACGAAATGCTGGAATAAACAAACTGTGTATTACATCAAGCGATACTAAGTCAAGTACAACGGCTTTATTATATGGAACTACAAGGTCTTTCGATTGTTTTTCTCCATCATATTCAAATGTCCAGTCCCACATTTTGGCTATTGCTTTTATGTGAATGGCGTTTTTGGGCGCTATACGCATTGGTTTAAAAACCGAATAACCGTAGTAAAATATTAGCAGAACGAGAATTAATGGAATAACGGTCCATATTATTTCAAGCGTAATGCTTCCGCTTATTTGAGTTGCAACAGGATTCCTTTTCTTATTGTATCTGATTACAAAGTATATCATAGTAGCCGTTAAACCAAAAAGGAAAAGGACACTTATGCCTATTATTAATAAGAAATTTTGGTCTACACCTTGAGCGAAATTTGAAGCACCGTTGAACATATATACTATATTATCTATTATTATAATCGAGGAAGGTAATAATTAAGACGACAGCAAATAAAAGGAATATTCCAGCAACCATCCAACGAAATGTGGGGTTATCAAATTTAAGATGCATGAAATAACTGAGTACAACAATAACTTTTACTGAAGCTATGACTAATGCTACTGCAACAGTAAATATAGAAAGGTTTATACTCGTTACCGCAATGGTTATACTAGTAAGGAATAAAAGAATTATAAGAATGATTCCATTTGTTCTATAGCTTGTTATATGTTGACTATTTTCGGTCATATAAAAAGGATTTTTCGTTTTAAATAATCAGGTAATAAGATATAAAAGAGGGAAAAGATAAATCCAGATTAAGTCGATTAAATGCCAGTAAAGACCCCCGTTTTCTAATAGTACAAAATCGCTTGAATGAATGCTTTCATTTTTAACCTTAAAGAACATTACGGTAAGTATAATCATTCCTATAATAATATGAAAACCATGCAATGCGGTCATGAAGAAATACAATCCGAAGAATAGTAATTGTCCATGACGCAAGCTCTGTAATAATTCTGATCCAGGATATAAGCCTATCTCTATTTTGTGTCCATACTCAAAATATTTATTAACTAAAAAAACAAATGCCAAAAAAATGGTGCTTGCTATAAGAAATAGGGCTCGTTTTTTATTCCCTAGCTGTACTGCCGTAATTGACATGGCTATTGTCATACTACTAATTAATAGTATAACTGTATTGATTGTTCCAATGAATGTGTTGAGTTGCGATGCAGCAATGTGAAAATCTACTGGATATTTTGAACGATATACAGCATATACAATAAATAGACCTCCAAATAGAAATAATTCGGTAAAGATGAAAAGCCACATTCCCATTTTAGATCCAGTATCATCGCGGTGTTCGATATGTTTATGTTCTGTTGACATTATTCCCCCCCCCTTTTCTTTTTTCTTCTTTATTTGTACTCGTATGGACCTTTGGTAATAACTGGAATTTCATTGAAATTTTCAGTAGGTGGGGGTGAGGCAATAGTCCATTCAAGGGTACTGCCATGCCAAGGATTAGCTTCTGCAATTGGGCCATTACGAGCACCACGAATAAGATTGTAGAGCATCATATAAATTCCAACCCCCAAAATAATTGCACCTACGGTGGATATCATGTGCCCAATTTGAAATTGTGGAAGGTAATCGAAATAACGACGAGGCATTCCTTGCAAGCCTATTACAAAAAGAGGAAAGTATAAGGTGTTGAAACCGATGAAAACTACCCCCCATGACCAGTTTGCTCGTTTTGTATTATACATACGCCCAAACATTTTTGGAAACCAATAATGTATGGCAGCAAAGAATGCAAAGCCCATTCCGCCAAAAATAATGTAATGGAAATGAGCAACAATAAATGAGGTATCGTGTACATGTACATCTGTTGCTAATGAACCAAGTACTAATCCTGTTAACCCCCCAATCATAAATAAAAAGACGAAAGCCAAGGCATAAAGAAAAGGTGGTTGAACGTTAATGGAGCCTTTGTACATTGTAGATATCCAGTTAAAAACTTTTATTGCACTTGGTATAGCAACGATGAACGTAAGGAATGAAAAAAACCAACGTGCCGTTGTACTCATTCCTGAGGTGTACATGTGGTGGCCCCAAACGAGGTAACCAACAAAGGCAATTGCTAAACTGGATATTGCAATTGCTTTATAACCAAAAACTGTTTTTTGACAGAATGTTGGAATTATTTCTGTGATAACGCCCATAGCTGGCAAAATCATTATATATACAGCAGGGTGTGAGTATATCCAAAATAAATGTTGAAACAAAATAGGATCACCACCGAGGTTTGGATCAAAAAAACCGATATGAAACACTCTTTCTGCAATCAGCATTAGTAAAGTAATACCTACGATAGGGGTGGCTAATAATTGAATCCAGGCAGTAGCATATACCGACCATGCAAACAAAGGCATTTTAAACCAGGTCATACCAGGTGCGCGAAGGCGGTGTATGGTTACAATAAAATTTAAACCAGTAAGAATGGATGAGAAGCCCAAAACGAATGCCGCCGTTACGGCCATAATTACATTGGTGCCTGTTTCGGTGCTGTATGGTGCATAAAAAGTCCATCCAGTATCAGGCGGCCCACTGCCGCCAATTAAGCTAAATACTGCTAATGTTGCACCAACAATATAAATATAAAATGATAAAAGATTAAGTTTTGGAAAAGAAACATCTCTAGCGCCTATCATTATTGGCATGGCGAAATTGCCAAAAACAGCTGCCAGACCTGGAATTACAACAATGAATATCATAATAACACCATGTACTGTAAATAAAGCATTGTATGTTTGCGCATCCATTAATTGCTGTCCGGCATGCGCTAGTTCAAGGCGCATTAGCCCGCCTAGTGTACCGCCAACCAAAAAGAAAAAGGTAATGGCGTAAAGGTACATTAATCCAATTCGTTTATGATCGGTTGATGTGAGCCAACTCATCAGCCCTCGTGGTTCGTAAAAACTTTCTGGTGTACTCATATTTATACGTTTGTGCTTTGTTTTTTGTTAGGTTTGATTATTAAAACAAGGAGCAATACTAAGGCTATAAATATGATGATGGTTGCTGCAAGTTTTGTTATTTCTAGGGTATAGCGCTTACCTGCTGGATCATATGCGTAGCAAAAGTCTAATACTTTGTTTACCGTTGGACGTGCAAGACCTTTTTGTGACTCAATAATAGCCATTTTAAAATCTAATGGTAAAAAGCTAAGGCCATACAAATATCGAGTTATTTTGCCGTTAGGACTGATAATTACGATGCCTGAAGGATGAACAAAATCCATCCCTGCAATTTTTATTTTGTAGCCTACAGATCTCAATAGGCTGTTAATATTTGCACTATCAGCGGTAAGATAATGCCAGTTTTCACAACGCGTTTTACTGATACACTTTACAAAATTTTCTTTCTTTTCAGCAGCTTTCTCTGGACTGTCTTGATAATTAAAACTACAAGTTATAACATTGTAATCGGTACCAATTACAAGATCGCTTGCGTCAATGACATCTGAAATTCCTTGTTGTAAGGGACTACATAAGCTTGGACAATCAAAATAGACAAAGGATAATACAGTGGGTTTATCAACAATATCTATAAGTCGTATGGTTTTATGACTCTCATCACTAAATTCTAAATTTAATGGAATAGTATCACTCAGCTTTTCGTCAATGCCAACCGTGAGCCTATCACCTAGGAATACTTGCGCTTTTGTGTTGTATATACAAACTAAAATTGCAATAAAAAATATTAGCTTTTTCATATCTTTATTTTTTTTTACTTTTACTTCTTTACTCTTACTTGTCACTCTTCTTATACGTTCCCACAATCATCAACGCTCCACCTGCAAGCCCTGTATCTTTTAGTAATTCAATAAGTGCAAAGACGCTACGCTCTTTAATAAATAAATTAGGAATGTGTATTGTTGCAATAAATATTAAAAGCAAACTTGCAAGTAGTGAACAAGAAAGCACTATGTATTTATTGCTGATAATGCTAATTGAAGCAGCAACTAGAGCAATTCCTGTAAGTATTACAGAGAATCCAGCACCGGGTATGAATGAAGTAACCATGCCTGCAAAAACATCGTACATAAAAAAATGATTTAAACCAATAATGCCAAATGGCAGTGCGAATAAAATTCGGCCAATAGTAAAAGTGTTTTTCATAGGTTCATTATTAAGCTAATTATTAGATCCTTTTTCTTTTATCTTTTTAAGCAATAGTAAAACATATACAATTAAACTCACAATAATTAATACTGCACCCAGGTACGTGCACGTAATCCAAAGAGGTGCTTTCCTTGCTGAGTTCCACATAGCACGTTCATCTCGCATATTTCTGTGCTTATTCTTAACAAACGCTATTACAAATGTATCAATACTAGCGTGTCCGTATTGATCT
Source organism: Bacteroidales bacterium (assembly GCA_038248505.1). Classification (GTDB taxonomy): domain Bacteria; phylum Bacteroidota; class Bacteroidia; order Bacteroidales; family JBBRXJ01; genus JBBRXJ01. Next base: position 31,821 of record JBBRXJ010000014.1, on the reverse strand, counting down.
TCGTTGCTCAGTTTTGCTTTTATGTTTATTTTTCCATTTGTATTTCCAGGTAAATCGCTCGTTTGTTTAAAACGTGCATATCCTGCATTATCAGTAACTACTGGATCGCCAATTGGTAGTTTGCCAAAATATCGGATTGCGTAAAGTGTTACCTCTGCATTTTTGATGGGTTTGGCGTTGGAATCACTAACCCATATTATTATGGTACTGTCGCTATGGTTGTATGAGGATGAAAGTCGAGCATTCGCTTTTTCTTTTACACTAGCTATGATTTCTTTTTGTTTGTAATTTGTATTAAATGATCGTACATACGATATAACAAACCAACGATCTTCTTCGCTTAAAGCTGTTTTAAATTGAGGCATAGCACCTCGGCCAATTGTTATTTTGTAATATAATTCTCCGTCCGTATTTGCTTGGTATTCTTTGGAAGCTGGGTCTTTCGGTATAGGCACTATTTTAGCAGGATTATTTTTACCTGATTGACCATGACAACTCTGACAGCTATTGATATATATTTTTTCACCTTTTTTCCGGGTTTCTGCATCAAACGAAATGTGACTGTTTTTTGTTGCGTCAATAGCCGGAACATCCCATTTTTGGCTATATGTAGAAGTGAGTGTTAGTATAAGTGATAATATTATAAATGAGTTCTTCATAAACAAATTAATTTTGTTCTTCATTTTCTTTTACTGTTTCCATAACTGGAATAATTGGTAAAAGTTTTGAAAGTACTGTAATTATCATGATAACCATTATAAATGATGCTAAAGTAATTCCTGTTTCTATGAGTGTAGGTGAATAGAATTTGAATGCCGAGGGTAGGGCAGGATGGATGGGTAAAAAGGGATGCTCTTGAGTAGGAACAACAATCAATAATCTTTTCAACCAAGCACCTACCATTATAAATATTGCTATAATAGTTAAAGGTATTGGTTTTCGCATGGGTTTTAGCAGCGTTAAAATCATTGGTATTAGTAATCCTAAAACTTGTACACTCCAAAATAAAATTGACCATCGGCCACTATACAAGGAGTGTAGATGATCAATATCATGTAGTTTCATCTTATATGTTGGAATAAAGTATTCGTTAATGTTGAAATAAAGATAAACAAAGGTAACCACAGCTAATAATTTACCCATTTTATTGAAATGCTTGGGGGTAATATAGTCTTTTAGTTTATAATTAATTCGAAAGAAATACATTGCGATTATAAGTGCCCCAGAACCTGCAACAAATGCGCCACTAACAAAGTAAGGGCCAAAAATGGTAGAGTCCCATTCTGGACGTAATGTAACAGCGAAAAGCCATGATGTAACGGTGTGAATTGCTAAAGCCATAGGAATGATAAGCAAAATTAGAATTCTTGCGGCTTTATGCATTAGTTTGTATTGTTCTTCTTTTTCGCGCCAGCCGAGCGATATGATTTTATATACCTTTTGGAGTAGTGATGGCTGTTCTTTTAAACGGTCGCGACATAATGCTAAGTCGGGTAAAGCGGTTACATAGAGTAGGAGTAGGCTCAATATCATATAGGCAGTAATGACTGTAACATCCCATAATATTGGAGATTGAAAGCGACCATATAAAAATACAAAAGGAAGCCGATCAGGGCGACCCATATCGGAAACGATTACAAGTCCTGCAACTGCTGAGAATGCAACAGCGATAATTTCAGCCATGCGAGTGATTGGGGTGATCCATTTTTGACCCGTGAGTCCGAGTACCCCACTAATAAGCATTCCTATAAGACTACTCGCAACAAAGAAAACAAAGTTTGAGATATACATGCCCCACGATGCATAATCACGTAGCCCTGTAACGCCAAGTCCATCGCGTAATTGAATGGTGTAGGCATATAAACAAATGAATAGTAATATACTGAGTGCAGCCATCCAAATGTGAAAGCCTCTTGTAAGTCCAACTGGACGTAAAAGATCTGATATTATTTCTTCGCGATTTTTATTTATTTTCATGACTTATCCTTCATGATTATTGGGAGTGTTTTTGCTATCAAATGGAAAGAGGCGATTTTTAGGCGGTAAATAGTACACGCGTGGTTTCGTTCCCAGCTCTTCCATAAGTGTATATCCAGCATTATTTTTCAGTAATTCGCTAAAACGAACGGTTTCCTTAGTAGTACCGTTGGTTACCGCGTCTTCATTTTCATCGCCAAAATAGTATACTCCATTAGGGCATGAGGATACGCATGATGGAAGTTCTTCGTTACGCAAACGATCGGCACTAAAAAGACATTTGGTAATTGTTCCTTTTTTCTGTGGCACATTCTTTTCTATATCATATTCTTTGTCTGTATGTTCTGCTGAAACTTTTGGTTCTGTCCAATGAAATATGCGTGCTGAGTAGGGGCAAGCAGCAACACAGAAACGGCAACCAATGCATCGTTCATTATCAATTAATACAATACCATCGTTGCGTTTAAACGTTGCATCTACAGGACATACTGATACGCATGGTGGATTGTCGCAATGCATGCATGGTTTTGGCATATAGAATGGCGCCGTTTCAGGCGTTTCTTGCATGTGCAAGGTGTTTATGTGAAATTGTTCGGGTTTTAAATCATGTGCATTCTGACAGGCAGAGATACATTTACGCGCATTACGGCATTTTGAAAGATCAATGACCATTACCCATCTTCGATTTGTTATTCCCTCACGACCTCCTTCCTGAAGTTCTGTAGCTATCGTTTTCGCTTCGCGAACATCATGTTCGTTTACCTCAACCACTTTATTATCTTGGGTGAGTAAACGAATGTTTTTTCCTTGCTTCTTATTCTCAAAGTTACGTCCAGCATAGATTGCAGTAGCACCAGCAACACCGCCAGCACCCAATAAGGCGATGTCATTTATGAATTTCCGACGCGTTTTCTTTTTGTCTTTTTCCGAATCTTGATCTTCCTTCATGAAATTGCAATTAGTATTTTATCAAACCTAATGCTTTTTTTTGTTTTATCAAAGGATATAATATAATATTAAAGACTGATAATTCAGTAAAATACACACTGTAATTGCTTATTTATTCAAGTATTTAGGAACAACGTGACGTTGCGCCTAACGGGACGAACCTTGCTAGGTTGAATTATTGCCTAAATTTAATTATTGAATCTGGATCTTGTATCGTGTCAAAAATATCAGTGATAAAAATCGATTTGTTTTTATTCTATAAATTATTTTAACATGTCCTTCCACTAAATATCTGTGATCTTGCTTTAGTTTTTTAAGATTTGGTTCAATCTGGCAAGATTACGGATGTTTTATTAATTGATTTGTACGTATATAAATGGAATTAGAGATTCTTTTTGCGATGTGAATACTAGCATTCTCTTTATAGTAAGTATAAATTCTTTTTAATTCTACAATTGCAAAATCAGTCCAATAAATTATCATTATCTATCAATTTTTGGAAATCAATTTTAATTTAGTATGCGAAACAACTTTTCCTTTTTCAATATCATCATTGGATTTAAGAGCTCTTTCTATTAGTTTATTTTGTAAATTTCTTAAATTACTTCGATTCATTCTTCTCAATTAGAGTCTCTATTTTTGAAAAAAAATCATTGTCATTGAGTCATATAAGATAGTCTATGATATTTAATTTTTGATCTTGAATACTTGATGTTTTCATTCGTAACTATTTTATATTTATGTCGGATAGATTGCCTCAATTTATCGAGTCAACTCGCATGTGATTTTCATCCTTGTTCCAATAAAATGGAACATTTGTGTTAAACAAACATGCTCGTTTCATACATTGTTATTTTAAACAATTATACAAAATATAATTTAAAACACAATATTACAGTGAACCAAGTTAGTCCGAGGCTATCCGATGCGGCGAAGCTCTTCCCAACTTAATTTTCATTTTTTTGATACGTTAAACTTAAGGGGGGGAGTTAAGCCGACGGGAGAGGATATTTTGCGACGCAAGGAGTCGTTGCGACGAACTGGGATTTTATTGGATTCAATTAATTTCGTTTTATTTAAATAATTGGAATGGATAATGTAAATTTTGTTCCTGATTTTTCGGAGCTAGTGAAACTGACTTTGCCATTTAGGTAATTTTCTGCCAGCAGCTTCATGCTATACGTTCCAATACCTCTACCTTTTCCTTTAGTGGAGAAGTTACGATAAAAAATAAGTGGATGAATCTCAAACGGAATATATTGGTGATTGTGTACCCAAATCTGAATTTCATTTTCATTAAATTGCCATCCACAAGTTACAGGACTTGCAGTAACAGTTACTTCGATAGCATTTTTTATCATGTTAATGATAATTCGGGTGATTAAGCTTTTGTCGCTATTAAAAGTGATGCTTGGACTATCAATAATACTAATATTTTTATTTTTAGCCAGAAAATGAAGTTTCATGATTTCAGAAACATTTATCAATAGACTTTTAATGTCTATCGGTTCAAATTCCGATTGTAATTCTCCTTTCTCAGCATACAATACGGTTCTTTGACTGAGAATTTCTTCTTGTAATTCAACCGAAGCCATTCGTGCTAAGCGCAGAAGTCGGAGTTGTTGATTTATATCATTCGAATCGTTTGCCAAGCTTAAAAAACCGTCAAGACTTCCCGATATATTGAGAATATCATGGTAGAAGATTTTTTCAAGTTGCAGTCGTCTTTTTTCATTGCTAATATCTTTTATAATTAGCATGGTGTATGTTTTATGCTCAATTACAAAAGGACTCGCAGTAACTTCAAGATCGTAACTAAAAAGATTTATCGCCAATATTGGTTGAGAGCATAACCTCTTTACTAACGTTTTTATTGCTGGCTTGGCTGTGTAATACTGCTGCAATGGCACCGCAATATTTGCAAGCATCGGTAGTGCCGCAGCCTCCATCGCTTTTAAATGCATGAACACATGAAAAGGCTTCCCCAGGACGAGCTCCAAGAATTTCATGAATGCTTTCTATTCCTAAAGTTTGAATGAATAATTGATTTGCAAAAATGATTTGTCTTTCATAATTAATGATTACCGATAGTTCAGGCAATGCATTTAAGATGTTTGCTATATATGGTAATCGTTCAACTAGCAGATTTTGCTCTTGCAATATTGGTGTTAGTTGTCTTTCAGCAGTCGCAAATTTCGATGTCATTATACTCTTAAATTATATTCTGTTTACGATAGCTGCAACAAAAAGTTTCCTTTTAGAAAAAAAAATCGGTGATACTACGTATGCTTAGAATTCAGGACAAGGTAATGCTGAAGGTTTTGATTTAAATTTATGCAATTTAAAGCTCCATATCAAAGCAATTTCGTGAGTTCCGCCTGTTTTATTACGTAGTTTAGAAACTGTAAAATCATAACTGTATCCAATACTTACGTTTTCAATTTTGTAGCCGAGTAAAAAAACCAAGGCGTCACTACCAGGAAAGTTATGTTTTAGTAAAGGAATACCTCTATACCAGATACCAAAAAGAAGCGGGTTTTTAAAGTAATACGCACCTAAGTCTAATTGGCGATATGCAGCTTGTCGTTTGTAAAGAAAAGCAAAACTAACATCTTCTTGTTGCTTAACAAGCAAACGTTCTTTTAAAACAACTTTAGTTCCTCCAAAAACGCTTGTCTTAAGAGGAACAATAGCATCATCGCCAAAGAATGATTGATTTGGTCCCATTAAGTGATCGACGGTTACGCCAAGCCAAAACTGATCTGCATAAGAGAGTGCAGAAACAGAGAAGTCAACGTCGCCAACTCTATCGGGTGTATTTTCATATATTCCACTAAATGCTGAGGTGGGAGTACCGTATTTTACTTGATCATAAAAAACCAGTTTATTATAGTCTATACTTCGATAGGTGTACATAAAATGTGCCCCGGGTCTAATATGTATGTTGTCGTTAATCTTAAAATCAAAACTGTATAGACCTCCAAAATTTGTTGTGCTTAAATGACCAGGGCCAGAAACATCTTTAAAAATAAGTACTCCAAAACCACTTTTAATACGTGAAACATAATGATCGAATGAAAAACTATAGGTAGAGTATGCATTAGGAATTTCAGGCCATTGATTACGATAATTTAAAATCATACGTGTTTTTTTACTCGAGGTACCAGCAAATGAAGGAGCAAGATACATTGGGGTAGCATAGAATTGAGAGAATTGCGCATCTTGTGCTGAGGCAACGATTTCAGCAGCTATATATAGAAACAGCGTGAGACGGAGAATACGTTTCATATTTTTATTATTATCTTAATAATGTTATTGTACCAACTTTTACAAATGCTTGTCCATTAAAATAAACTCCTTTTACTTTAAAAATATATACATCTTGTTTACAGAGTTTACCATCATAATAACCATCCCAGCCTTTATTTAGTTCGGTAGTTTCAAAAATTCGTTCACCCCATCTATTGAAAATTTGTAATAGATAATCGGATTTATTAACCCCTTCCCAAACAGGACGGAAAACTGAGGATGTAATATCCGTTTCTGAATATCCTCCACCATTTGCCCCACTGGGGTTTGGTCTGAATGCATTAGGGAAGTTAATAGCACCAGGATCGTCAACATAAATTAAATTTTCTCGTGTAATACTATCTCGGCATCCTTTGTTTGTTATTGCAACAAATTGTATGGTATAACTACCGGAGTCGGTATAACTATGAACAGGATCTTCAAGTGTTGATGTTGCACCATCGCCAAAATCCCATCTATAAGAACTTGAATAGAAGGAGGTATTTGAGAATTGAACGCTTGCATTTGGTAATAATAAATTGGTCGGATTTGCATCAAAATTTGCGATAGGTTTAGGATACACCTCAATAAATTGATAGTCATAATTAGCTCCACCATCACCAACCACACGGAGTTTAATATAGAAGATTCCTATTGAATCATAGGTATGCGTAATGTTTGATACTCCTTTAGCTACGACACCATCGCCAAAATCCCAAACGGTACTATCTTGATAGGTGTAATTATACTGAATGACAAACGAAAGTGTTAAAGGAACACAGCCAATAGAATCGGCTCCAACAATTTTTGCTACAGGTCTCGGTGGTTTTAAAATAATTACCGCTTTACTGGTATCACGGCATTCAGGATGTTCAGGGTTTTCAAGTACTACAGACAGATACAAGCGATTACTGTCACTATTGGGTCCCCATATTTCGTATTCATGATCAAAAATGGTTTCTTTTGTTGTTGATGTATTATTATCACCAAAGTTCCAATTGTAATTCCATTTTGCAGGATGTATGGCTTGATTGAATACACTAATGATGGTGTCTTGGTCAAAACGCATATCAAAGGGTTGTACATAGAATGCGGCTAGTGGTGATGGATATACATAAATGTTTTTCATTATACTATCCGTGCACTCATAACGTGATACGGCTTTTAATTTCGCAACATAAGTGATATCATTATCATTCGGATTATAATATAAATGAATTGGATTTAAGTTTACTGATTGAATTCCGTTTCCTAAATCCCAATAATAATCATCTGCATTTCGGCTATTGTTTGTGAAGTTCACTATTAATGGACTGCAACCACGATCGTTGTGAGAAAATGCTGCTGTGACGTATGGGTACATTTGCATTTGCATCGTCATGGAATCGCGACAACCGTTATCGGTTATTACTTTTAATTCCAAATTGTAGTTGCGTATTATGCTGTCGTTGTTTTGATATATGTGATCGATACTTTCAGGTATTCGTGTTTTCTGTTTAAACCCATCACCAAAATTCCATTGATACTCCGCTGGGGTATTTAGGGAAAAGTTACTTGTATTAACAGGTACGGGAGGACATCCAAAAGTGGTGTCGGCAGTAAAAGAAGCTTTTGGCATTGCATACACCCTAATTATTTCTGAAATGGAGTCGGCGCAATAAAAAGAAGCCGCTTTTAATTTTACAATATACGAAGTATCTCGAGTATGACTTAGGTTCTTGAATGCATGTAATGGTGAGGTTTGTGCGCTATTTGTTTGATCGCCAAAGTCCCATTTATATATATTGGCATGTGTACTTGTATTGTTGAACGATATATTTAACGGACTGCATGAATTATATCCAACTGGTGAAGTAAATACAGCTGTGATCTTAGGATAAACAGCAATGGTATCTTCATAAAAGGTATTGCAAAATTGATTGTTTTTACTTTCTAAGCGGATAATATATTTTAAAGGTAGAGAATCGTTACTATTTTGAAACGTGGAAACAAAATCGCTAATGTCAGTTGGCGCACTCACAGCTTGCGTTCCGTTTATAAACCATTTGTAGCTGTTCCCTGCTCCTATGGATGCGTTTTTGAATGTAGTGGTAAAAGGAGGACAGCCAATATAATCAGAAATGCTAAACTCAGTATAATTATAAGGATATACCGTAATGATAGTATCAGCGGTACTTGTACACGAGTTGTTTGATGCCGTAGCTAATATATTTACAGTATAGTTAATAGGTGAAGCAGTAAGATTTCGCGGGTAAATATGAACGGTTGTATCCGTTTTAGCTGATGTTGTATTATCGCCAAAATCCCAGATAATACTATTTGCTCCTTCCGATGTGTTTTTAAATACAAAACGAGCAGGGTCACATGATGCAATAATATCTGGGTAAAAGGAGGCTTTAATTTGAGAGAAAATAGTTACGTTTTGTTCCATGGTGTCTCTACAGCCTTCATTATTTGCAACAGATAATCTAACAAGGAAATTTGTATCTGAATTATAACTGTTGTTTTGATATAGATGATTAATTTGAGCTGCAGAAGATGACGAAATGTTTCCATCGCCAAAATTCCATTTATAGGTATCTACTTCTTCAGATAAATTTGTTATGTTAATATTAAATGGGGCACAACCCAATACTGTGTCAATAGCAAAGTTAGCTCGTATATAGGGATATACAGGAATGATGGCCGTTATTGTATCGCGACAAAGATATTTTGATTTAATGCTTAGGGTAACGGGAAAGTTAATCGTATTGCCTGTTTTATTAAGATATTGTTGAACGGGATTCGTAAGTTGAGAGGTGTTATTGTTTCCAAATTGCCAATAATAATTGAGCATATAGCCTTCTGAAAGATTGTTAAATGCAACTACAATAGAGTCACATCCATTTGTAGGAGCAAAATTAAAATCAGCAATTACTTTGGGAAGAATTCTCACAATACGCATCATACTGTCTATACAACCTTCTTTATTACGACCAGATACTATTATAGTGTCGTATGCTGGTAAGGTATCTGTGTTATAATAGGTGTGTTTAATGGTGTTAAATGAGCGTAAAATAGTGTCATGTCCATCGCCAAAATTGATGTAAAATGTGTCAACACCAAATGAATGATTTGTAATAGTTGAGGTATGTTCAGCACAAGCCCAAGGAGTGTCCGTTGTAAATTTTACATCAATAATTGGATGTACGGTGATGGTGGTGTCGGCTGTGTCTCTACATCCGTAAGGCGAAACCGTAAATAGTGTAACGTCAAAACTAGTATCGTTATCTCCGTAGTTGTAAAAAATGTGAAGCGGATCTTTCTTCTTTGAATTGTTATTGTTGCCAAAATTCCAGAAATAACCATTGCTATCAATTTGACCATAGGAATTATTTGTAAATTGTACGGAGAAAGGATGACAATCCATTGTGTCAGGCACATCAAATTCTGCGGTAATATTAGGATAAACAATAATACTGCGCTTAAGTGTATCCGTACAATCGTTTTTACTATAAACAATTTGCTGCAAATTGTAGGTTTGCGGGAATAAGGAATTGTTTATATACGTTTTTACAAATGATGTATCAAAGGTAACAGTATCAGCATATGACCATTCTTTTGTTGAGTTTCCAAAATCCCAACGACTCTCGCGGGTTCTAAAAAGTCGGCTATTATAGGTCACATTAAGTGGAGAGCAACCCAATGTTTTATCAATAGTAAAATCCGCTTCAACATGTTTGTATACTTCAATTGATACAGTCGCTGAATCAACCATGTTACAAGCGCCAAAAGCTTTTACTTTATAAAGAATAGTTTCAGGTGGTTTAGAGTAAGGAGTAGGTGATGTTGGATCACTTAGAAAATCACTAGGCGTCCAGATGTATTTATTTGCTTGTGGTGTATATGCATTCAATGCAATAGCGGTATCTGAAATTGTATTATCACATCCGCGGGCATATTGTGACCCAGTCATAAGTATCTCAACATTTAGGTCTAATTCTCCATAGTCAGAGAAATACCCATAGCGAGTACCGCTTGCAGCACCACCATTAATGAGGCCAAGGTGAAAAAGATCTTTGCTGTTCTCTACACGTATTGCTGTATTTACTGGAAATTGAGCCGTAGTAAATGACCCTAAACGAGCTGCTTTCCATGCAGTAGTTCCGGGTATAGCAGCGAAGGAGGCCCCATTTATGAGACCTGGTTTTAGAATGCCATTTACATATACTTTAAAATCGTTCTCAGCACCTGCGCGAACCATTAGATTGAGGAACATACCATCAGTACTAGAACGCACAAAACTAACTGAATACGATCCAGTGCATTTGTCAATAGCAGGAAGTACTGCATATCCCATTTCGCAACCAAAACCAGAAATTTGAAGAACATAGGATGGAAATTTGGTGCGAATATGTGTTGAATTACCCACCAATTGATGCATTACGGTTTGTCCTTTTGCTAAACTATAGGTGGCTACTCCATTAATAAATACAGAGTCATTATTTTGAGTACCTACAACATAAACGCGTTCTTGTATGATTGCCATAGTTTCCGAAAGTTGTCCTTTCATGGCAATGTATTGTTTGCCTGCTATGTTAACCGGAATGGTTTGGTCTCCTCCTAAATCATAACAACCCCATGCTCCTAAGGCTTTCATAGAGTCATCTTTAATTGAAACGGTGATCGGTTTACTACTTGTTATGTACACCCCAGATAGATGATCGGCACCAGCTCGTCCAAAAATGTCTGATGCTTTCCATCCATTGGGTGGTACGGTAGTTTTGTAGGGTGCACCTGAATAGGTTTGCCCCTTATTTAATGTTACCGTAAAAGATGTTTCTCCAAAATGTCCGTAAATATTTTTTGCAGTATTTATAGTAATGATGGTGTTATCTTCAGAAGCTACAATATCGAAAGCAGAATATGCTTGTACAGACCAGGCATTATTTTGATTGTACATGTGCGTTTGAAAGCATGTGTAGAATTCAGTACCTAAGCCATTTTTGCCTTTTAATGCCCAAATATCTGGGTTGTTTGAATTACTATACTCAAAATATACCGTAATCTGAGATGTAGATGTTATATGAAATCCCTTATTACTTTTACCGAGTACCCCGCCAAGATTATCATATTCATTAGCAATCTGGCCATAATTCATGATAAATTTAAAACTGGTATTTGGCAAAAGTATTAAGGTGGTATCATTAAATGCTGAATTGGCAGGCATTTCAACGGTTACAAAGCAAATGGTGTCAAGTACATTCGTGAAGTTGAAAAATACGGGTTGCCCACCCCCTGGATTGTGGTCGCGTGTTACCGCTGGTGCAACAAACCAGAATTCTTTATCGGTTTGTGCGTGTGCGCTTAAACTGATAAACAACAATAGAATTAATACTATGCCTAGTCGGCTTTTCATCATATCTCTTTTATTTAATAAATCTATCTTAATAGTGTAATGGTTCCTCGTTTAAGGTAGTTATCCCCATTCACAAATTTCCCTTGTGCAATCCACACATATACTCCCATAGGGCAAATCTTTTCATTATAATAACCATCCCAACCAGTATAAACATCTGTCGTTTGAAAAAGTAATTCACCCCAACGATTAAAGATTTGTAAAGTATAATCTGCTGGTTCTATGTTTTTGGGTAAGGGTCTGAATATCTCATACCCTTCATACGCATCATCATATTTACCGCCTGTAGAGCCAGATACACTTGGCTTAAATGCCGTTGGGTATAATACATCTCCTGGGTCGTAAACTAATATGAAATTTTCTTTGGTTAATGTATCAATACAATTATTTTTGGTAGTTACTATGAGGGTAATATCATAATTACTCGAATCGTTGTAACTATGAAGCGGACTTTCTTCTGTGCTAGTTTCGCCGTCACCAAATTCCCATAAATAGCTTTGGCCGAATTGTGTAAGATTGAAACATTGAACCGTTGCCTCTGGTAACATTAGTACTGTTGGGTCCACTTTAAAATCGATAATAGGTTTGCGGAATACTTCAATATTAATGTAGTCGCTATTTATTCCTCCATCTCCCACTACTTTTGCTGATATGTTGTAGATGCCATTTGTAGTGAACTGATGCGTTTCTGATGTGTCGGCAATAAGAATTGAGCCGTCATCAAAATCCCATGATGTACTATCGGGATACACATATTTAGTGGTAAGCACAAAATCAATGGTTAATGGCTCGCATCCTTCCGTTATTGATGCAGCTATTGAAACTTGAGGTAAAGGTGCAAAGATGCGGATTACATGTACGGCAGTATCTCGGCACATAGGTCGTAATGGATTGTATGCTACAAGGGTGTCATATAATCTATTTAAATCACTATTAGGCCCCCATATTGTGTAAGGATGAACGAAGCTTGCAGCGCCTGTTGTTGAGCTTGTGTTATCATTAAAATACCAAAGGTAGTTCCATGCCGTTCTCGATTTTGTTTTGTTTGTTAGTGTAACTTCAGAACTAGGACTGAATTGTTGGCTAACAGGCGTAACGGAAAGATCGGCTATAGGCCTTGGATAGACTACAATGGTATCTGTAACACTATCAATGCATCCATACTTTGAGATGGCTGTAAGTTTGGGATAATAAAGAGTATCTTGAAAGCCTAGATTGCTATAACGCTGAGGTGGATTTTCCATAGATGATGTAAAACCATTATTGAAATTCCAAATAAATTGATATGAATTACTACTTTGATTAATAAATTGAACATCGTGTGGGCTACAGCCTACAGTATCTACAGTAAAACGTGCCACTAAGCGAGGGTACACCTGAATGATGCTTCTCGCAGAATCTCTACAACCTTGAGGTGTGATGGCATACATTGATAGAGTATCGTATATGATAATATCATTGGTGCTATCAAAATTATCATATAAATGTATTACCGATGCTACAGAGCTTGTTGTGTCGTAATTACCATCACCAAAATTCCAATAATAGGTAGCTGAGGTTGCCACAGAAACATTTGATATTGTAACAGCTACAGGTGGGCATGAAACGCTACGGTCTGTTTCGTAGTTGGCATCTGGATTAGCATATACCGTAATGATTCGGCTTATTGTATCAATACAGTTATCGGTATTAACTATTAATTGAACGGTGTAAGTGGTATCGTGAGCATTATTGAAATTGCGGAAAACCTTTGTGGGGTTTGATAATACAGAGTAAGAGGTATCGCCAAAGTCCCATTTGTAATTTTGAGCATATATTGAGGAATCAACAAAACGAGCCGTGAACGGGTGACATCCACCTAAGCCAGTTAATGTATTAAAGTTTGCTTTTACAAATGGATAAACACTAACTGTATCTTGATGTGCACTAGCGCATGTTTCGTTGTTGACAGATTCAATACGAATGATATGACTTTGTATTGTATCAGAGGGATTTGTGAAAAGTAGGGTGAAGTTTGAAGTGTCGCTTGGAGCGGTCATATTCTGAATTCCATCTATAAACCATTTGTAGGTATTGGAAGCACCAATGGATGAGTTATCAAACAGGGCATTGAATGGTGTACAGTCAATATGATCGTATAGCGCAAATGTAGCAATTGATGAAGGGTTAACAACTATAAAGGTGTCTGCCATGGCATAGCAGATGCTATTTGCTGCGGTAACGAATAGTCTCACCTGAATGGTGTCTGGTGTTGCACCAAAATGTTCTTCATATAAATGCTTCGTTGAATCAGCCAGAATCGAGGTAGCGCCATCGCCAAAATTCCAAAAATAAGTAGTAGCACCTTGTGATGTGCTTGTAAAATGAAATAAAGATGGACTGCACAAATTACTCGTGTCAGGATAAATACCCGCCGTAATGGTATGAAATGCCGTAATGTTGCGTGAACTACTGTCTATGCATCCTTGGGTATTTGAAATTGTTAACTTAATACGATACGTACTATCCGTAGTAAAACTGCTATTTGTGAAGTTATGGTTAATTGTATCTGCACTTGATGTGCTTGTAATGCCATCACCAAATGACCATGTATAGGAATCGGCCCCAATAGATTTATTTGCAATTACCACAGGAAATGGCTGGCATCCATCAATACTATCAATAGTGAATGAGGCTCTTAAAAAGGGATATATTGGAATAATTGTTTCTGTAGTATCAGTGCAAAGATTGGAGGACAAGGCAATCAGTTTTACTTGATAATTAATGGTAGCCGTATCTTTGTTCAGATAGCGATGTATTGGTTCATTAGCAATGGAGCTAGATCCATCACCAAATGTCCATTGGTAGCTGAGTTGATATCCGGTAGATAGATTATTTAAATTGATAAGGACGGAGTCACATCCGTTTATTGGATTTGGTGTGAATGCAGCATTAACTGCAGGATATACATTAATAATTCGAATAATTGTATCATAACATCCTTGGGTGTTTTTTCCAATCATCCGTATATTATATTGTTCTGGAATGAGTGATGCATTACTATACGAATGTTGAATATTGTTAAATGTTAGCATAGTGGTGTCTGAGCCATCCCCAAAATCGAGAAAAAGACTATCTACGCCTTGACATTGATTTCTTATCTCAATATCAAGATTTACGCACGCGGCTGTTGTGTCAAGCGTAAAATTTGTGTACATATATGGACTTACAAGGAATGTTTTTGTAATGGTGTCGCTGCAGAAGTATGGTGATGTTGAAATGAGTTTAGCTATATAGGAGGTATCGTCTTCGGTTTCGTTAATGAAAGTGTGTATTGGATTTACATCATTGGATGATCCATTATCTCCAAACTCCCAACTATATCTTGTTGCATCTGTATTGCCAGTGCTTTGGTTGGTGAATTGAACAATAAATGGATCGCAGCCAGCTGTATCCGTTTGTGTAAATGCAGCATGAATATCGGGATTGATAAGTATTGATGCATTCAGTGTGTCGGTGCAATTATCTTGATTGTAAACGATGAGTTGAATCGGATTATTTTTGGCAAGTGTTCCTGTATGTTTAAAGGTTCTACTAAATGTTGAGTCGTATGAAAGTGTGTCTGCATAATTCCAAATAAAACTAGTATCGCCTAAATTCCAAGATAGTTTTTTTGTTGCTTTAACTAATGATGAAAAGTCAACACGCAAGGGAGCGCAGCCAGATGAGGGTGTTGCGACGAAATCAGCGTTAATAGGTGTACTTACTCTTATTCGTACCGTATCACTGGCTTTTTTACCACAAGCGCCTTCAACACTTACTTTATATCTTGTTGTTACTCTTGCAAAGGCAATAGGGGAGTGGCTGTAGTTATTGTCTAAATACGTATTGGGTATCCATGAATAGTTTAACCCGCCTTTAGATACCAATTGTATAGAATCGCCAAAGCATGCATTTATGGATTTAGTGCCATTAATGGTATTGAAAACTTCAAGCGTAGGTTGATTATAATCGCTGAGATAGGCAAAACGAGCAGTATATCCAAGAATTCCATTTAATATTGCTAGATGAAAAACATTACTATAATTGCTTATGGTAATAGCGGTGTTAACAGGAATCTGAGCGGTTGTAAAGGGGCCTAAGCGCGCGGCAAGTAAACTATCTTCACCAGGAATAGCGAGGAATGAATTACCCAGTATCATTGAACTTGGCTTCCCATTAACAAAGAAATCATTTTCTGAACCTTTTCGAACAATTATTTCAAGATAGAAATTATTTGATGATGGTCGGGAGAAGGTCACTTCAGTAGTGCCTGTACATTTGTTTATAGGTGGCAATATTGCTTCTGCTGCTTCGTCACCAAAACCAGTTACTTGTAGCGCGTATGATGTGTATTTTGTACGAATGTGATTGTATAATGCTTTTAATGTTACAGCTACGGTTTGTTGTTTTTGTATTGCTGAAACAAGGGTGTCGTTTAACCAAATAGTATCGTTGTTTTGTGTGCCAGTTATGTACACACGTTCAGGATTAATGGGTGTTTGAAGCATGAATCCTCTGATGGCTACATATTCGTTCCCTGCTTTGCTTAGTGGTATTGTTTGATCAATGGCTAAATCAGAGGCCGTGGATATCAATGAAACCATTGAATCGTCTTTTAAGTTCACTGCAATTTTTTTGCCATTGGTTGTTATTCGAATACCATGTAAATGATCTTGCGAGGCTCTACCATAAACGTCTGTAGCTTTCCATCCATTGTTGGGTACGGTAACTTTGTCAGGAATACCCGTAAAAGTTTCTCCACGATCAAGATTTACTGTAAAGGTATTTAAACCAGCATAACCAAATATATCGCGAGAGTCATTTGGCATTTCAATAGTTACTATGGTATTGTCTTCAGTAGCCACAATATCAAAAGCGGAATAGGCTTGAGTGGCCCAATCGAGATTTTGATTGTATGTAGCATTTTGAAACGAAGTGTAAAATTCAGTTCCTAAAGCGTTCGTGCCTTTTAGTGAGAATACATCGGCATTTGATGGGTTTCCGTATTCATAAAGTACATTAATAAGCGCTGTTGATTTTATACGAATACCTAAATTATTTTTACCATTCACCCCTTCATAAGTACTATAAACATTAGCTATTTGCGCATAGGTAAGTGCTAAACGATTATTACTATTGGCCTCAACATTTAGGATAATAACTCCAAATGCAGGATTTGCAGGCATATCAATAGTAATAGTTGCAGGAGCTATATTCGTGTTAAAATGAAGATAAACCGGTTGGCCACCACCAGGTGTATTGGATGGCGTTACTACAGGTGCAGCAAACCAAAATTCTTTATCGTATTGTCCGTAAACTGACAAAGAAGCACAAAAAAACAAGATGGCGAATAGCCTTTGTAGCATATTAATGTTTTGATAATCAGTGTAATGATTAAAAACAAGGCTTTCTGTGCCTTTAATATGCTAAAATACGGGTAATTATTGATTCTTCAGTACTATTTTGACCAATTATTTTCAGACTTTTTAAACCGATATTGAGTGAGCTCTATGGTGTTTGATTTGCAGAATCTTAACTTATTTAACTTAATTGTTTATCAACTAGAAGGATGAATCTAATAACTCGTCACTACTCGTCACTTTCTCATTCATCACTAATTAAAAACAATTCGCCTCAATAAATTCCTTGGTGCCATCATTTACCCATGCGTCAAGCTGTGCTGGATCTTTTAGTTGTTGACCTCTGTATCTGGGTACAGCAATAAAACCAGATGAGATATCGCTTAATGCGCTCATATCAGCCCATAATTTCTCAATTTGTGCTACTGGATAAATGTCTTCTTGTCCATGCCCCCAGCGATATTTAACTTCTTTAATAGTCACATAGCTCGGTACACGTCTTGCAATTTTACGTATGGCTTCGGATAATTCTTCTTGGCTATAATGGTTCAGTTGCTCTCGCTTAAGTCCAAAGTACTCCAATAATGCATCAATGCTAACCCAGGTAGTCATGGTGTTATAATAGCTTAAACCAAGTTCGTTTTCATCATGCGGTTGAGAGAGTCCTTCAAGAATTCTTAGTCGTCCGTTAACCTTTGCTAATCCACCTCCTCTATCATCAATGTGTCTTGGTATTACTTCAAAAGTGAGACAGTTTCCAGATTTTATATGTTGTTCTAAGGCCTGAGCATTAATGTTTGCGCCAAGAGTGTCAATATTGTGAAGCAGTAAATATTTAACAGCAGGATTTTCATTTAAAAGTTTTGCAAGAATTCCATTGAGTATCATGTTTGGTAGTTCATACCAATGGCCAAGCGGACTAAATCGTTGCATGGCAATATTGTTGGTATAGTCACTGCCTTCATTTATATTTCGGGCCCAATCAATTAATGCTGCACGCGAAGATTCTCTTACTTTTTGTTTGTTTTCATCGAGAATTTCTTGTGTCATCTCTTCCCATAAAAAACGCAAATCACGTTCCATTGGAATAAACCGTTGGCCAAGCGATCTGCCTGAACTCAAGTAAATAGTACCAGGGTAATCATCTTTCTTTATTTGACTCAGATATTTTGTTAATGGTTCATGTGTAAGATAACTTGTTGCGAAAACAATTGGAACGTTGCATTGGTATTTTGCAGCCGTTTTTTTGTTTTTAGATAGATGGATATCTGTAAAAGAGACATGTTTTCCATTCATAATAACAAATGGATTTAGCGCTTTAATAACGCCCGCACCATTTGTCCAGCGACTACCAACTCCAGCAGCTAAGCATAATGTAGCAAGTTCACCCGATTGAATTGCTTTTTCGCCGATGGGTGAATCTTTATTCAAATCAATGCTTATAATTTCATTTTTTGTAATATCTTCAATTGCTGTTTCAGCAGGCAAACGGTTGCGAGATAAGCCTATTCTGCCTTTTCGTAAATCATTACGGGTTTGTTCATGCTGAATGGAATCAAAATGATTTGTGATGCGAATTTCCTCCGCTTTCTGATTTTCTGCTCGCATCAATGTATTGTCAGTATCAGCTCTATGTCGAAACAAATTACTTACCACATTTCGGAGAAGTATGTAGGCCTCAGAATTATTGGCGCAATTACGGGTGTATAGATCAATTTCAGCTTTTCGTAATTCTTGAATATTTTCTGCGGGTTCACGAACTAATCGAGTTACATGATGTGCATAATATGCGCTTGGCATCAATGCTTTTTCATTTTTAAGTAAAGAGGAGAGAGTTCCTTCATTATTAATACTGAAATTATAAACAACGGGTTTCATTGCAAATGGTAATTCATGCTTCATTTCCTCCTGTGTTTCAAGGAGTATTTTCAGGATGATGTCTTTTGCTTTGCTATGTATGGAAGGATCAACAAATATGCCCATACCACCGCCAGACATGCCTCCCAGCATTAGAAATCCAAAGTATTTATCGCCTAAAGCATTTTTTGCTTTTTTAATAATTGTTTCGGTAAAAGCCGTTGTTGCCCATGGAATTATTGTTTTTATTGGACCTTCCCAATTATTATTTGTGCATTGGGCGAGTTTTTTAATATCGCCACTTTGCAATGCAATTAAAATTTGATTGTATATTTCATTCGTGGTTTGTCTTGCCTGCCATTCTTTTTCGCTACGAAGCAGATATTTCTCGGTAACCATTTCAAGAATAGGGCCTACATTAGAAGCCATTCCACCATGAAATAGCACGAGAGATTCAGCTATTTTGTTTTCGATTTGTGGATGCAATTCATTTGATGAAAGGATTTTATGTTGAGGCAGTAAACATCCTCTACTAATTCCGTTTTCAGGGTCAATTGCTCCAGCGAGTGCTCCTTCAATTGCTTTTATTCCAGGCCAAATGCCCCCACTGTCTTGCCAGCCACCGCCCGATCCGCCAAGCCATTCGCCAAGTATAGCACGCGATGCAACCAATCGGCGTTCACGCTCATTCAATTGCCCTTCTAGTTTTTCGGTTTGGCCTGTAGCGCGCATTAAAGCACTAATCATTGATGCAAGCAAATTTGTAGAAACTGCTAAACGAGAACCTTTGGGGATATCATTAACTTTTGTTACCAATTCAATTCCCATACCAGGTTCAATTAATGAAGCCAAAATATGGGATAGCTGATGGTGTGTTCCTTCAAATGAAGGGGGAATAAAGCCTGATGCGATTAAAGCTGCTTTTAGTAAGCTGAGGTAATCATTGCCGAAATTGAATAAATCGGCAAGAGTGCTAATATCTTTTGAATCATTTAAATCAAGGCTGGTTAAACGTATTACGGGTTCGGGAATAATGCGCAAATAAGATTCTAGCGGTGCTTTTATATCCACATCTCTTCCGTAAACGCCTAAATTCAACGATACGTTTATTACTCGCGCCCCTTCGGGGTAGTCCATCCCTAGAAAAAAGATGTCAGACCATGCACTATGCGTTAAATCCATACGTACCGATGTTTTTTCGATAAGCAGTGGGAAGAGCGAATTTGCATTTTCTCTTCGAAGTAATGCAGAATGAATTTTAAGAGGATGATCATCTGCATGACCAACGCGGAACATCCATTGATTGCCAATGCTTGATCGCACACTACGTCGTACCTGATCGGCAAGTATTTGAAATGTTAAATGTTGATAACTCTCAGCAAGGCAGCTATAAATATTTTGATTATGCCCATGCTGTTCAATTTCGTTATTGAAAATTTGAATGGCTTTTTCAAAATGACGCTTTAATAGATTCTCATAGCCTTCGGGAAGAATGTGCCCTGTTTGTTCAAGCTTGTTATTATGAATTAATATAAAGCGATATGCAGCATATAGAAAAATATTTGCACGAACTTTTTCATATAGGTTTTTAGATTGATGGCGAAATTTTTCAAGCTCAAGTAATGATGCTAACAGTTCATCAGCACTCATTTTATTGGCCATTTCAAAGAAAGACCTATTGCGTAATTCACTTTCTTGAGAGGTAATGGTTTCTATAAATGGGTTCATGGCTTTGCTTATTTTTGTTTTTCAGACTCAGCCATTACTTGTATTATTGAATTTAGCATCACATCACGCGAAGAGCCAGATAAACCCAAGGCTAATTGAGCACGCGTGAGGCCGAACATTTTTCCGGTATCGTATCTATTCCCTTTCATTTCAAGAGCTAAAAATTTTGATGTTTCGCTTATCTCTTGCAAAGATGGGGTTAGTGGCAAATGTTTTGAACCAACAAGTAATTTGCGTTGCTTTTCAAGAACACTAAAAACACTTGGTGTAAAAACATGCATACCAAAGAAACACAAGTAGTATCCAGCACGTAAACCAGGTGTTTGCAGCTCTGTTTCTGCAAGGCTCACCGATGGTTTTTCAATTATTTTTTCTATTTGATATACTCCTTTATGATTTAAAACGGCTTTGCCCGTTAGTGTACCATATCGATTCACCAAATGCTCAGGAGTAGGATTTACAGCTGATACCGAACATTCTTCCTTTGATGCTAACTCAATTAATTGCTGCGCACAACGTTTGCCTGCTAGGTTTGAAACGTATAAATAATCACCCAACATTAGAAGAAAAGGCTCGTCGCCAACAAATTTCTTTGAGCAATGTACAGCATCACCATAACCATGAGCATCTTCTTGAATGGTAAAATGGAGTCGGTCGAGTAAATTTTGAATGCGTGTTGCTTGCTCAGCTGCCCCATCAATTTCTTTTTGAACTTCGAGTAAGTTAGTGCGTAATGAGTTAAAATTGCTTAGGTATCTTGCCTCATCACCGGGTGCACATACAATACAAATCTCTTCAATGCCACTGGCAATAGCTTCTTCCGCAATAATTTGTATCATTGGTTTGTACAAGCCATCACTGTCAACCATAGGTAGCATGGCTTTTTGTACTGTATCGGCTACCGGATATAGACGTGCTCCGCGTGCTGCTGCTGTTATTACTGCTTTTCGTATCTTCATATTGGATTGCTTAGGTGCATAAAAATAGGAAATAATTAGGAAACGATACTAAATTATTATAATTGACTGGTTCGTTCTTTTGATTATTCCTCTTGTACTATTGTTTTTGTGTTTGTTTTATAATTGTTTTTATTTAAAACTCTTATTTAAAACGCTTTGCTGAGATACTTACGAGTTGTTTTGCTAATTTTATATGCTTGATAAAAAATACGTACTGGTTGTAGTTAATTGATTGCTAGGTTTATGACGTATTTGTAACGATAGACATTTCGCTTTTATCAGAATTACTGCCGAGTCTTTCATGATATCCTTAAAAAAGCATAACTTTATAGGATAATTATCGAATTATATAATGACTTATTTATATCAATATGAGAAATATACGACTTAAAATTCATGGATTTTTGATTTTAATGCTTCTTGTAGGCAGTTTTGTTAATGCTCAAACGGTTTTTCTTTTTGAGGATTTCGAAAATATTGGAATACCCGCTGGCTGGCAAGAAGAAAAGGTAAAAGGGAAGGTTGGTCAAGGAGATGTGATTGTTAGTTGGGTTTATCAAGCTGGGGGTGAAGGTTCACATCCTTTAGGCGCGGCATCGGGTACAAAAAATGCTTTGTTTTGGTTTGATAGTCCAAATTCGGAAGAAACAAAATTGGTTACCCCATCAATGAAATTAAAAGATAAGGTGAAGCCTGAAATACGTTTCTATCATGCACAAAAGGATTATCCTCCTTATCCGAATGATGAGTTGCGTGTTTACTGTAAAAAAGCAGCAAAAAAACCATGGATTAAACTGGGTGAATTCACTGCGAATACGCCATCATGGACTAAAAGGACAGTTCAAATACCAGATAGTTTATTAACCGATAGTGTTTATGTAGCTTTTGAAGGCACTACGCATCGTGGGCATGGTGTATGTATAGATAGCATTTACATACATGAAACAGCTCAATTAGATCGCACCATTCAAACGATTACAATAAATCAGGCATCAACTGATTTTATTCCATCAGGTTCAAAAGATGTCCCTATACTTAGAATTGACATGATCGTTATTGGAAATACGAGTTCATTATTGTTTAATTCTATTAATGTAAATTCATTGAATCAAAATGACGATTACATTTTACCTTCAGGTGTAAAATTGTATTATACAACAGGTAATTATTTCACGCGTGATAGGCAAATTGGTTCAGCTACAAGTTTTGTAGCTGGTGGGGCATCTTTTACAGGGCTAAATTTAGATTTGCCCTCAGGTGAAAATTATTTATGGGTAACCTTTGATATAGCTTCGGGTACTGATACGATTCACGGGAGTTTAGTTGATGCATCTGTTTTAGCAAATTCAATAAGTATTGGAACGGCAACCTATCCCTCAACTACACAGTCGCCAGCCGGTACTCGTATTATTAACGAGTCTATCTTTTTTGATAATTACGAAACACTGAAAGGGTGGATCTTTCCAGTTCAAGATAGTGTGAATGAATTTCAGATTGATACTACATGTACTCATTGTATTTATAGTAGTATTGGTGGTGCCAAGGGAAATCCAGATCCTAAATATGCATATAGTGGCACTAAAATTTTAGGTACAGACTTAACTCGATTAGGAAATAGATCTGGTGATTATGAGCGTTTGTTGAATGATGGATCTTACAAAGCGGTTTCCCCTGCAATTAATTGTTCATACTACAAAGATTTGAATTTGAGCTTTCAACGATGGCTAAATGTTGAAGCTTTTGATCGTGTGAATGTTGATATTTCAAGCGATAATGGAGTAAATTGGTCAACAATTTATACCAATGGTGGTAGTTTTATTACCGATAATAAGTGGACGCTTACTACGCTGAATATTAATAATTATGCTTTTAATAAAAGTCAGGTAAAGATACGTTATACGCTAGGATCAACAAATGCTCAAAACGATTATAGTGGATGGAATATTGACGATTTTGTAATTACAGGCGATTATATTACGAAAGATATTGGCGTTTCTAAATTACTTAAACCGGAGTCGGGTTGTGATCATACCGACCATGATACCATTAAAATAAAAATAAAAAATTATGGAGCTAAATCGGTAACAGGCCAAATTCCTTTAAAAGTCTTTTTTGGAGCTCCTTTATATACTGAGGTGCTTGATACTTTTAATGGAACGATTGGAATTGGTCAGGAAATTACTTTTACATTTAAGCGAACGGTTGATTTGAGTTCGCCTGTGGTATTTGCTTTTGGTGATGTGTATGCACATACCAAATTAACGGGTGATGAGGATCCTACTTCTGATACTTTATACACTTCTTTGTCAATTATACCAACCTATACATTGCCTTACGCCAATGACTTTGAATCGAATGATGGCTATTGGCAATCTGACAAGGCGGCTATGTGGGAGTTTGGTACTCCTTCAAAATTAGTGGTGAATGGTGCTGCTTCTGGTGCTAATGTATGGGCAACAAAACTGATTGACTATTATTATGTGAACGACACAGCACATCTAGAGAGTCCTTGCTTTAATTTATCAGGAATTAGGCATCCCATTCTTGAACTGAATTATATCTCCAATTCTGAAGATAGCACCGATGGTGTTGCTCTTTATTATACTGCAAATGCAGGTAGTACATGGAATCATTGCGACACGCATAGCTATTCATTTAATTGGCCTTGGTATAATTATAGAAAGGTAGCAGCTCTCGACTCAATGCCCGGATGGAGTGGAACCGTGCCAAGCTATTCATTCGTTAAACAGATTTTACCTGTCGGTATTTCTAAAAAATCAAATGCTCAATTACGAATGACATTTAGAAGTAACGATGTTGATTTTTATGAGGGATTTGCTTTTGATGATATACGAATATATGATGCTCCTAATGATTTGGGCGTTTCTAAAATTGTATCGCCAGTTAATGCTTGTGAATTGTTGGCCAACCAAAAGGTAACGGTAGCTATTAAAAATTTCAATATTGATACCCTCAAAACGGGATATAAATTTTTACTTACCGTTGAAGTGAATGGTGTTCGAAATACCGATACCCTTTCTGCTCGTCGCAATGTGAAGGTTGGCGATACCTTACAATATAAAATGAATTATGGGTTTAATATGTATCAGGCAGGTACGTACCAAATTGCCGCCTGGACTAATTCCTTCGAATTTGATAATATTTATGCCGATACGGCTTACAATAACGATACAAGCCGAGTAAGTATTCTCGTTCGTAAACCTTTTGTAGAATTAGGTAACGATGTTTATACTGTACATGCTGATACGGTTAAGTTAAATGCAAATGCAGGTGCCGATGTACGATATTTGTGGAATAATGGTAGAACTACCGATACAAGCTCTGTAACTAAAGCGGGTGGTAGATTTACAGTTATCATTACGGATACGGTAACAAGCTGTTTGGCAAAAGACACTATTGATATTGTTCGATTAATTGCCGATGTTGGGGTATCAGAGATAGTGAAACCAATTTCAGCCTGTGAGTTAAGTGATACTGTTTCAATGCTCGTTCAAATTAAAAATTATGGAACCGATACTATTCGTGGATACAATATTGTTGTAGCTTATTCCATTGATGCAGGAGCTGCAGAAGAAGATACGTTTACTATTTCACAAATTATTTATCCCGATAGTACATTTAACTATCGTTTTAAAAAGAAGGTAGATATGCTTGCAGTAAAGAAATATTCATTCCAAGCCTATACACGTTATGCGGATGATGATTCAATCGTTAATGATACAGCACAGCGCGATGTGAAAGTGTGGGGATATCCAGCATTCTCATTAACTCCGGCAGATACCATTCATATTGGAACGAGGTTTAGATTAAATGCAGCCAAAGGAGATACTATTTTTAAATCATTCTTATGGAGTGATACTACTACCGATAGTACCTTGCTAGTAACCACTCCAGGTAGCGGGTATTATGCTTGTACTGTAACTAGTGTACATGGTTGCAGCTCTGCTGATACGTCAATGGTACGTCTTGTAATTCAAGATGTTCGTGCATCCGCTATTTATCATAGAGAAAAGAACTGCGGGCCAATACATGCAGATACTGCAGTTATTCTTGTAAACAATGTAGGAACAGATACATTGAACATAGGTGACAAAATTCCCTTAACCTATAAATATGTTAATACGCTAATTGATGACACCCTTCTTCTTTCAACTCGTTTTTACCCAGGTGACTCAATATATTATAAATTAACAGATACATTTACTATAAATATACTGGGCGCAAATGCCATAAAAGCCTATACTCGCCTTGATCGTGACTCAATACGATCCAATGATAGTAGTGCCTTTTTAACAATTATTTATCCCGCCCCATTTGTAACATTAGGTCGTGATACGATAGTAAATGCTCGTCAATATGTATTAAATGCAGGCACGGGTTATACCTCTTATTTGTGGCAGGATGGAAGTACCTTACAATCAATTACGGCTACCATTGATAACGCATATCCATCACTCATTGCTCGCGTAAGCACAACAGATACTAATGGTTGCGTTGATATGGATACCTCCATTATTCAGCTTAATTACACCGATATGTTCTTAAAGAAACTTTTGCCATCAGATACGGCATGTGGTTTTAATGCTACCTATCATATGAGTGCTTTGTTTGTAAATAGAGGCACTACAACGATTCCTATAATAACCATTATAAGTATAATTTTTGATATTGATAGTAGTGGTGCCGTTGAGGAGATTTTTAGTGTTCCTAAAATACTTTTACCGCTCGATTCTTTTACATATACTTTTATCTCTAATCCAAATATTTTTTACAATCAAAAGGACACTTTTAATGTTTATTTTGATTGGGCTTTAGACACGTATAAGGATAACGACACGCTATTAAAAGTAATACAGATGATGGGAAGGCCAGAAGTGAAATGGAAAACACTCGAGGACTCCATTTTTGTGGCTTTTCCATATACATTAACAACGGAAACAAGCTATAGCACTTATAAGTGGGACAATGGAAGTACCGCTTCATCATTCAATGTAACGCAGCAGAAATGGCAACATGTTACCATTACAGATCGATTTGGATGTGCCAACACGGATAGTATATTTATAGGAAATGAAAGTGTTGGGGAACTTCATTTTGTCGATTTTTCTTTGGAGGTAGATCCAAATCCGACAAGTGATTTTGTACAAATGAGTTTAATTGGAAGCGAGCCTAACGATTATTCTATAAGCCTACTTAATGAAGTTGGAGTGCTTGTAATACATGACGAGCTTCGCAGCATACTGAATGTTAAACGCGTTTACGACCTCAGCAACTTACCTTCGGGCATCTATTACTTGATAGTTCGAAAGGGCAGCAATAATCTAATACGAAAGATTGTTAAAAATTAAAAAGAGGCGAGGACTTAACAAAATTGTTTAGCCCTCGTTTGTTTTTAGCGTCTAAATCAAGCTATAGCTTTATTATAGCTAATTAAAGACTAATTTTGCCTCAATTTCTCATTCAATAGTATAAATAAATATTTTTTAAAATGACATTTTCAGACTTAGGTATCAGCGAAAAAATTATACGAGCACTCACAGATAATAAAATATCTAAACCGACAGATATTCAGAAAAAGACAATATCACATATTCTTTTAACGAATCAGGATTTGGTTGCTGTTGCACAAACTGGCACAGGGAAAACAGCTGCCTTTTGCTTGCCTATATTGCAGTCCATTGACCCCAAATTAGCTAAGATACAGGCATTGGTTCTTGTACCAACCCGCGAACTTGGGCAGCAAGTGGCGCGAGAATTTTTCCTTTTCTCAAAATATCTTGACAAGGTATTTGCTGAAGCCGTTTATGGTGGCGCACCCATTGCCGATCAGATATTAAAGCTTAAACGCCCTACTCATGTTCTCGTTGCTACTCCTGGTCGTTTAATTGATTTGTTAGACCGTAATGCATTGAGTCTCGATCATCTTAAATATATTGTATTAGATGAGGCTGATGAGATGATGAATATGGGTTTTAAAACCGAGGTGGATACCATTCTGGATGCCTGTAAAGAAGGGGTTATGAAAATGCTTTTTACTGCTACTATGCCTGCTGATGTTAAGCATATTATTAAAGATTATTTACGCCCAGATATTAAAGAGATTCGTATTAACGCCAAAGAATTTGTCAATCAAAATATTGAACATCATTTTTTGTTTCATAAAAAAAATCAAAAGCTCGAATTTTTTAAAGCGTTATTAATGGAGCGTAAAGACCAACGTGGTATAGCTTTTTGCCGAACCAAAGTGGATGCTAAACGTTTGGCAAAACAGCTTGCTGGCTTTGCTGTTACCGCCGATGCATTGCATGGAAATTTGAATCAGGTGGCGCGTGAAAAGGTAATGCGTGGTTTTAAGAAAGATAGAATTAACCTTTTGATTGCAACCGACATTGCTGCCAGAGGTATTGATGTGAAAGATTTAGATTATATCATTCATTATGATTTACCTGAGAAAGCAGACTACTATACTCATCGAAGCGGAAGGACTGCGCGTGCAGGTAAATCGGGTGATTCTATTTGTTTAATAAAAAAGGAAGAATTGGATGGAATTAAAATGCTTGAAATGCAGTTAAACATTCAATTCTCACAAATTGAAGTTGACTTACTGCCTGAAGAAAAAAATGATAAAATAATTACGATTTATATGAATATGGGCTCTGTACAAGGCTTTACAAGCGGTAGCTTGTCCGATTATTTATTTGAAGAAGCGGGTTTGGATCATGAGCATATTGAGAAAGTGGTTGTGCATGAAGAAAGTTCACATTTTGATGTGCCAGAGAAATACGTCCAACAAATTACGATAAATTTTAAAAATGTAAAATTGCTTCATCGGAATATGCGAATATCGCTTGAAGAGTAATCGTATTTTACTATTGACTTATATAAATTAGTTTAAATGTATTCTGCTCAATCATATAATAAACATAAAAGCGATTTTTAGTCATCATAATTTAGATAATAAAAATGAACTGCATATATATGCCGTATCATTTAGACTAAAAAAATATTTGCGCCAATTTGTACAAGATGTTAATAAACAGATATTTAAGAATGAATTGATAAGTTTTTAAAATTTAATAATTTTGAATAAAAATAGTATAAGGAACTTGAAATTTGGGTTAAAATAGCCACCGTATTTGATTGTAGACAGAATCCAATAAAGCTCAAGAATATTAAGTTGTAAAAATCTGACGCTAATACATGCAGGGTATAAAACGGAGGGAGTGAACGTTCATCACAACGTCATTTCGGTTCTTTTATTAAACGTTAAACCTAAGGGGGCAAGGAAATTTTGTTTATTATGCGCTTAGTTGCAACAATGTAAGCGACCATCTCCCGCAACATAGAAGGCTTCTTTGCCTCAGTAAATGCATTTCAATAAACCCAATGGGACACATCAGCCACCTACAACTGTTTCATACTGCCAAACGCTAGAAGATAGATGGTAGAAATAAAAAAAGCCCCGAATAATTCGAGGCCTTTTTAAAATAGATTTGTAATTATTCTTTAATAATTAATTTCGATCGAGTAGCGCCTTCTTTTGTTGCTACTTCAACAAAGTAAAGACCAGCAGCAAATTCAGATGCATTAAATTCAATAGAACGTGCATTTGTATTATTAGCAATAACTTTTACGATTTTGCCTGTTTCATTAATAAGTGAAATAGTAGCAGCAGCATCCGCTTCAAATTCTACCCGTACTATATCTTTTGCAGGGTTTGGGAAAACCTTTACAGGAATGAATGTTACAGGAGCTGATTCTGAATACTTCACATCAGACACTAGTAACTCAGAAGTTAAGCTAGCACCATCATCAAGGTCATCGCAACCAACAGCAACTACTCTATATTCAAAGGTACCAATCATCTTGGTATAATCTCTCCAATTTGCTTCATTCATGTTACGTACAGCACTATCCCATACTCTCGCATATGAGTTAGCAACGCCATTAACTATACCACCATTACCATAGTTTGCAGTAGTTCCAATTTCGCCTATACTTTTATCTCCAATTTTAAACGTTACGGTACCTCCCGTTTGAATGCGTGGGCGATAAGCAATGGTAATCCATGTTCCGGAGCCTTTTAAACGGCGTTGTATTCTGTATGCAGCTTCGTTGGCAACATTGTTGTATTCAATAAGCACATAAGAATAGTTGTCTGTTAATGTAACTGCTGGCACACCAGGTGTTGAACCCGAAGGACAGGTTAAATTTAAAAAATCTTTTACATTGATACCCGTTACACCAGCTACATTTGAGGGATTAGCTGATGGAGTAGTATTTTGTACTGTTGAAATATCGGCATAGTAGTTCAAATCGGTTTTGGCCAGACCAACGCTTCCTCGCTGTACGTTCCATCCCTGAAACAAGCCTACGGCATGTGCATCATAAGGAGCAATATAGCCAGCTTCACCACTTGGTCCTTGCTCGTTATAGGTCATAGCACATGAATATACTTCAACACCATTGTGTCTTTGTAGCAATATGCTTTCACCATCGTTCCCCAATGAACCAGAACCTTCCCAACGGTTATTATTGAACCATAAATTCCATCCACCATAGTCAAAAGCTCGGCTCATATAGTCAGCAGAATTTTCAGAATTGTGTGCATTATAGCCTCCAGGAAAGATAAGCATAGTCAAATTGCCACCACCACCAACAGAATATGGATCACCTATTCCAATATATTGTTTGTAGTTCACATTGCCTGAAATTACAACATAGTTACCAGCAAGTTCAAAACCCTTGTTGCCATGGCTGTAAACCCAATTGTCTTTAATAAACGCATCTTGAGCAAAATAACCATCCGTTCCGTTTACTATAAATCGGTTTCCAAAGCTACTTAAGAGTGATTTATTTACATCAATACCTATCCCATTACCAATATCATATATGGCTGTAAAGGTATAAGGACTTGTTGTTGATACTTGTGAGAAGCGGAACATAGCTGCAGCATCGGGTTTTGAGATGCAATTGTTGGCAACAAATAAGTGTCGTCCGTAACATGAAAGTTTTGCGCCAAAACGATAACTGGCATGCTCAACTTTCCAATTTGCAAGGTTTACATTATTTACTCTTTGTTGTATGTAATTAGGAACACTCGAATTTTTTAAGTGCACACCCATTATAAAACGTTTTTCCCCCATTACAGCATCGTATGGAGTATTTACCCAGCCACCAGCAGCAAAAGGATCCATAATAAATTGTCCATTTGGTACACGTGCTTCCCAGCCATTTTTTGAAGCACCTATAAATGAGGTTGTATATCCAGCCATATCGGCTCTCCAGTTTGCATTCCAACCTGGCCCATGGGTGCTATCGTTTTTAATAGCATCAAAACCAAAATAGATATAACCGTATTCGAGTTCAATCCAGCATACCCCAATTTTACTTGCATTTGCTGGTTTACATCCAATGGCATTCCATTCTTTTGCTACAAAGGCATTTCCAGCAGGATTTACTCCTGTAAGGTCTGCATTCATGTCTTTTCGTGTAAATACAAATTTGGTTGTATTAGAAGTTAGACCATGTGTTGCCAAATTCGCTGGATCAAGATCCGTAACAGCCCATTGATCTGTTGTAGGCTTCACACCGCGAATAACTACTCCTTCTCTCAACATCAAACCTTCGTCATTTGGCCCATCTGGTATATCAAAATTGTAGGTTCCTGCTGGGTAGTATAGCACGCCACCACCTGCATTAAATGCCTTAAGGCAAGCATTTTTAAATTTCTCAAAGTTATTAGCTCCGTTTGAATAGGTGCCCATGTTGTAAACATTGTTCCATTTGAACTCATCGGACCAAATAGGATAGCCTTCCGCTCCACTATAAAGGTCTGAAATTGCGTTATTGGTTGGTTGCCCTAACAAGGCAAAGCAAGATAAAACGCCTAAAAGAATTAAAGTAATGTTTCGTTTCATAAATTATTTTTTTAGTTTTTATATTGGCAGTCAAATGTAAATATAAGGAAAAATAAAAAAAAACAGCTACTTAATTTGGCTTTTATGTCTGCATTTTATCATTATATATTTTGATTCTGCATTATCATACACCTCCGACACGTTTTGACGTATCAATCAGATAGTTTCGCAAGAAAAAGAAGATATGAATATATTAAATTTTTCTCAGCGATTTCCTGATGAGCTTTCATGCAGAGAGCACTTTAGAGATGTAAGAATTAAAAACGGTGTGAAATGCAAAAAAAATGTGGATGCAAGAAACATTATTGGTTGCAAAAACGAGGGCAATTTAAATGCAAAAAATG